>JACRCT010000965.1 GCA_016218885.1 Deltaproteobacteria bacterium
AAATACGCCTCCCCGCAGGGCCCGAGCGCTCTGGTCTCCCTGTCCGGCTTCGACAGCGAGGGCCAGGACCACACCTTCGAGCATCCCCAGGTCGGTCCGGTCACGGCCCACGGGCTGGACTGGGATCGCGCCGCCAAGGTCTTCGGCCAAGCGGCCTGGAAAGGTCTGACGCTCACCGCGGCGTGGTCGGGCCGCGGCAAAGGCCAGCCCACCGGGGCCTATGGCTCCCTCGTCGACGACCCGCGCAACGCCAACCACGACGCCCGCGGCTTCATCGAGCTCAGGTATGAGCGATCCTTCGCCACCGCGACGGACCTCTACGGAAGGGCCTACTACGACTCCTATCGGTTCGAGGGCTACTACGCCTACCCGGACGAGGAGGCGCAGGACTCGAAAGCGACCCTCCTCAACCGCGACGTCGCGGTGGGGCACTGGATTGGCCTCGAGCTGCGCGGGGTGCAGACCCTCTTCAGCAAGCACCGCCTGGTGGCCGGCCTGGAGCTCAAGCGCCACCTGCGCCAGGAGCAGGAGAACTTCGACGAGGGCGGCGAGGTCTACCTCGACGACCACCGCGCCTCGACGGTCTTCGGCACCTATCTGCAGGGCGAGGTCGACCTGTGGGGCTGGGCGGCGATCAACGCCGGGCTGCGCTACGACCACTACGACTCCTTCGGCGGGACGCTCCACCCGCGGCTGGCGATCATCGTCACGCCGTTCTCCTCGACGACGCTCAAGCTGCTCTACGGCAGGGCCTTCCGCCCCCCCAACGTCGAGGAGCTCTTCTACCGTGACGGCTATTCGTACAAGGTCGCCCCCTCCGGCTCGCTCGGGCCGGAGCACGTGAGCACGCACGAGGTAGTCCTCGAGCAGGGCCTGGGGCGATCGGTGCGGCTGACGGTCCTGGGGTATCACCTCGTGGTGCGAGACCTGATCAGCCTGGTCGAGGATCCGGCGGATAGCCTGCTCTACTTCACCAACCAGGGGTCGGTGGACGCCTTCGGAGGCGAGGCCCAGGTCGACGTCAAGGGGCCGTGGGGGACCGTGGGCCGGGCCAGCTACGCGCTGCAGCAGGCGACAGCGGTCGAGACCGGCGAGCGGCTCACCAACTCCCCAACCCATATGGCCAAGCTTCACCTGAGCGCGCCGCTCTATTGGCGCTGGCTGCGCGCCGGGGCGCAGCTGCTCTACCTGGACCGGCGCCGAACGCTCTCCGGGGCCCAGGTGGACCCGTATCTGGTCTCCAACCTCACCGTCACCGCCGAGGGACTGGGCGGCGTGGCGGACGTGTCGGCCTCGGTCTACAACCTCTTCGACGTCCGCTATGGCGACCCGGGCTCGAGGGAGCACTTCCAGGACGAGCTCCTTCGCGACGGCAGGTCGTTCCGGCTGAAGCTTCTTCTGCACTTCTAGAGCCATGCGCGCCCGGCCCTTCCTCACATCGATGGCCATCGCCCTGGCGACGCTCGGCGCCGCTCCGCCTGAGCCGGCACCCGCCGCCACCCGGCCTGCCGAGCACGAGGTGAAGGCGGCGCTCGTCTTCAGCATCCTCAAGTTCGTGGTCTGGCCACCGGGGCAGCAAGCCCCCGCGCCGGCCTCCTTCGCGCTGTGAGTCCTGAGCGACGTCCTCATCGCCGAGTAGCTCGAGCCGATGGCCTCCATGAGCCGGGCTGGGCGGCCGCTCCGGGTACGCCGCCTGACCACTTGGTCCGAGGCCCGCACCTGCCGCGCGGCCTTCATCGGACAGCGGGATGGCGACCGGATCGAGGAGGAGCTGCGCGAGCTCGCCCCCTTCTCGGTCCTCACCCTGGCCGACACCCCCGGATACGGGGAGCGCGGCGTCATGGTCAACCTGTACCTCGAGGAGGAGCGGGTCCGCTTCGAGATCAACCTCTTCGCCGCGCGCCAAGCACATCTGCAGCTGAGCTCCAAGCTGTTGAGCCTGGCCCGCCTGGTCGGGCCCACCACCTCCAGGGGCGAGCCATGAGGACGCGCTCCATCAAGACCGAGCTGCTGCTCATCGGCCTTCTGACCACCGGCGCAGCCCTGCTCTCGATGAGCGCGGTCTTGCTGGTCCGCGACTGGCTGGGCCTGCGCGACGCCCTGCTCGAGCGCCTCGGCATCGAGGCGACGATCGCCGGGAACAACTGCACCGCGGCGCTCACCTTCGACGACCCGCGCGCCGCCGAGGAGGTGCTGGGCTCGCTCCGGGCCTCTCCCGGCATCCAGCACGTGGTGGCCTACGACCGCGCCGGAGCCCCCTTCGCCTCCTTCGAGCGCCTCGCGCAGAAGCAGCCAGCCCCGAGGCCGCCAGAAGGGGCCTTCAGCTCCATCTCCATTGGGAGGGCCGAGGTCTTCCGGCCCATCGAGCAGGATGGGGAGCGGCTGGGAACGATCTACATCCGCTCCGACACCGCGGGCGTCGAGCAGCGCATGGGCCGGCACGTCGGGTTCGTGGGGCTGGTCGTCGCGCTCAGCTTCCTGGTCGCGTTGACGCTGCTGGGGGGGCTGCAGCGGGCGATCACCGGCCCGGTGCTCGAGCTGGCGGGCACGATGCGCGCGGTCGCCCGCTCGCGGGACTACACGCTGCGCGCGCGCCAGGCCGGCCAGGGCGAGCTGGCCACGCTGGTCTCCGGATTCAACGACATGCTCCGCGAGGTCGAGGCCCGCGACGCCGAGCTCGCCCGGCAACGCGAGAGCCTGGAGACCGAGGTGCAGCGACGCACCGCCGAGCTCGCCGCCGCCAACCAGAGCCTGCAGGCCGAGCTGGTGGAGCGACAGCGCATGGAGAAGGCGCTGGTCCGGGCCGCCTCGGAGTGGTGCACGACCTTCGACGCCATCAGCGACGGGCTCTCCATGCTGGAAGCCGACGGGACGATCATCCGCTGCAACAAGGCCGCGGCGACGGTGCTGGGCGCGGAGGAGCCCAAGGGCGTGCTCGGCAAGAACATCTACGCCCTGCTCGGCTCGGGCGAAGCCCTGCAGCGGCGGATGCGCGAGCTCAAACGCAGGGTGACGGACACGCAGAAGTACGGCGCGCGCTGGTTCGAGGTGACCCTCGAGCCCATCCTCGACGGTGCCGGGGAGGTGAGCCGCTGCGTGCACGTGCTCTCCGACATCACCGAGCAGCGCGAGCTGCAGCACCAGCTCAGCCATGCCCAGAAGATGGAGGCCATCGGGCGCCTCGCCGGCGGTGTGGCGCACGACTTCAACAACATCCTGGCGGTCATCCTCAGCTACTCGCGCTTCGCGCTCGAGGGGGTCAGCCCGGCCGACCCGATGCGCGCCGACCTCATGGAGATCCAGAGCGCGGCGGAGCGGGCCAAGGCGCTGACCCGGCAGCTCTTGGCCTTCGGCCGCAAGCAGGTGGTCAAGCCGGGCGTGCTGAAGGTGGACGAGTCGATCGCCAGCCTCTCGAAGATGATCGGCCGGCTCATCGGGGAGAACATCGCCCTGGAGCAGCGCCTCGACCCGGATCTGAGCCCCATCTTCATCGACCCGGTGCAGTTCGAGCAGGTGCTGGTCAACATCCTGGTCAACGCGCGCGACGCCATGCCCGACGGCGGCCGGGTGCTGATCGAGGCCGCCAACGTGGTGCTCACCAGCGAGGACCCGCGTTGCCGGGCCACGGGGGCCAAGCCCGGCGGGCACGCGCGGGTCAGCGTCACTGACACCGGCATGGGGATGAGCAAGGAGCTCCAGCAGCGCATCTTCGAGCCCTTCTTCACCACCAAGGAGCTCGGCAAGGGAACTGGGCTCGGCCTGGCCATCGTGTACGCCGCCATCAAGCAGTGCGGCGGGCTGGTCGAGGTGCGCAGCGAGGTGGGCAAAGGCACCACCTTCGATCTCTACTTCCCCCACGCCGACCAACTCCAAGACGAGGGCCAGGACGGGGCCCTGCGCCGCGAGAGGACTCCGCTGGGAGCAGGGGAGCCGATCGTCCTGGTGGAGGACGACTCCCAACTGCGCCGGGCGCTCCGCAAGCTTCTCGAGAGGAGCGGCTATCGGGTCATCGCGGCCTCCACAGGAGAGGAGGCTCTGACCCAGTTGGCAAAGGCCGGCGATGCGGTGCGGGCCGTGCTGACCGATATCGTCATGCCGGGGATCAACGGGCTGCTGCTAGGCAAGGGCATCCGCGAGCTGCACCCGAACCTGCCCGTCATCTACATGAGCGGCTACAGCGAGGAGGTCCTGGCCGGGAAGGATGTCTCCCAGCTCGACGCCGTCCTCACCAAGCCCTTCGAGGACTCGGCACTGCTGACCAAGCTCCACGAGGTGCTCACGGACCCGACGGCCCAGCACTCTTGAGCGGAGCTGGCGCGCCCTTTGACGCGCCCTCGCCTCCCGCGGCGCCTCCTCGCGAGTGACAGCCACATTCCCACCTTGACGCGCGCATGACGCAGCGATCGAATTATTGGCAGGGACACCCGAGGAGATGAGCTGCCACACTGCATCGCCGACGAGCCTGGGGAGGCCCCGGCAACCCTCCCCGGACTCCGCCAGGCTCGCCCCTCGCCTCCGCCTACAGGCCGCTCGGAGAGTCGAACAGAACGGTCTTCAGGGGCGAGGCCAGCGCGGCGACGTTGGCGGAGCGGATGCCCGCGTCGGAGATGGCGTAGACGAAGTCGTCGGCCATCACGCTGCGCCGCACGCCCGGGTTCCAGTACCAGCCCCACTGGTTCCAGCCGCTGCCGCCCCGGGAGTAGAGCTCGGCCATGGGCAGGCTTCCGCGCGGCACGATCCCCAGCTGGGGATCGATCGTGAACACGCGCAGCTCGCTCACGAATCCGGTCCAGTAGTCGGCACCATAGGCCTGCGCGGACCAGTCGAAGAACGGGATGGCGAGCAGCTTCTTGGCCGGGAAATGGTTGAACGCCTTGTGCTCGTACTGGGCCTCGGAGCTGCCTCCGTAGGTTCCGAGTTGCAGGGTGTGCTCCTGCGTGGGATTCGCCAGGTCGGAGACATCGAAGATCGAGAGCTGCACCGAGCGGTCCTGGCTGGTGCCGATGGCCAGCAGGCGGCCGTTCTCGAGGGGATGCAGATAGGTGGAGAAGCCCGGCACCTTGAGCTCGCCGACCTGGCGCGGGTTGGAGGGGTCGCTCAGATCGAGGGTGAAGAGCGGGTCGATCTGGCGGAAGGTCACCATGAAGCCGCGCTCGCCCAGGAACCGCGAGCTGTAGAGACGCTCGCCGTTGGCCAGCTCGTCGGTCTTGCCAATCAGCTCCAGCCGCCCCTCGCGCTCGGCGAGCACCGCCACGCGGTTGGTGGTCTCGAAACGGCCGAACAGGTCATCGGTATCGCGCACCCGGCGACCCAGGGTGCTGGCGATGCGCAGGTAGCCCTGGTGCTCGTCCATGGAGAACTGGTCCACGATGTGCCCCTCGACTGCGCCGGAGGCGACGTAGAGCGCCCGGTCAGGCTGCGAGATGTCGAGCTTGTGCACGTAGGTCCAGTTCTGCTGCCCGTCCTCGGGCCACCACCACCAGTGCTGGTTGGCGAGGTAGAGCGAGCTCGCCGAGGCGTAGATCTCATCGGCCGCCGCCACAATCGAGGTGCGGGCGACCGGCGCGGAGGGATCGTCGAGCAGCAGCGTGGCCACGGTCACCAGGCCAAGCTCGGTCGCGCCGCTGGGGCGCCGGAAGTCGCGGCAGTCGTAGGGGACCTCGACCACGCTTCCGTCGCTCAGGCGCCGCTCGCCGGCGGGCAGCCAGTGCTCGAGCGGCTGGGCGCGGATGAGGGTCTCGTTCTGGTCCATCAGCTCGTCGTAGGACGACGCGCGCAGCGCCTTGTCCCGGTAAACGCTCTCGAAATCCTCCGGGTAGAAGCTGACGCCGGCCGGCCAGCGGAACGGGTCGCTGAGCACCACGCGCACCGAAGCCCCGATGCGCCGCGAGGAGACGTAGGTGCCGGGCAGGTACTCCTCGCGGGTGACGCTCGGGTGAGCCGAGTCGGCCACGTCCAGCACGGTCATCTTCAGCGTGTTGGCGTAGTCGTGGGAGCACGAGTAATCGCCCAGGCCGGCCCTGCACGCCCACGCCGTATCCGCCCACTCGTAGGGCCGATAGACCTGGGAGAAGACGACGACGCGATTGGCCTCGTCGAGGAACATCTCACGCGGCCACCCCTCGATCGCCACCTTGCCCACGGTGGCCAGCTGGTCGGCGGGCCAGCTCTGGTTCACGTAGAGCGTCCCGCCGGAGAGGACGAAGATGCGGGTGGCGTCGTTCTTGACGAAGTCCGCCTCGTCCACCCCCGCCACCTGCGTATTGGTCTGGGTGTAGTCGTGGGGCTGAGCGGAGGCCGTGGGGGGCGTCGCGGCACCGGCGGAGTCCTCGGCCATCGAGACGCTCCTGTCG
>JACRCT010000966.1 GCA_016218885.1 Deltaproteobacteria bacterium
CGTCAGTCCGTTCTCCCGGTACAGCGAGCGCACCAGCCAGGCCTCCTCGAGCTCGGTCAGCCCAGCCTGCTCGTTGAGCGCCTCCACCGCGGCCTTGGCCTGGGTCACCTCGACCTGCAGCACCTGCACCCGCAGCGCCGACCAGCCCAGCGCCCGGCTGGCTTGAAGCCGCTTGAACCCGTCCACCAGCTCCAGCCGCCCCTCGCCCGCCACGTACGCCGTCGCCGCGGTCAGCTGCCCGTGGCGCACCAGCGACTGCTGCACCGACCGCACCGCGTCCGGGGACCGCAGCCGTAGCGACGCCAGCTGCTCCCCGAGCTCCGCCAGCGCCACCTTCCGCTCGTCCTGGTGCACCAACCCGTCCATGGCCCCAGCAGAGCGTCTCCGGCGCCTCCTGGCGAGACCGGCGCGTGACACGCCCCCCCGTCTTCGCAGGTACCCCGCCCAGTCAGGGCGCCCGCTCGTGGAGGGTGGCGCGTGACACCGCTGACACGGACTGGCCTCCCTCCGCGACACCGACCATCCAACCCTGCACCAGCAAAGGGATTTCACGCTCGAGGGTGGCGCGTGACACCGCCAGCGCCCGCGTGATCACCTCGCACACTTTCCTTTCAATGTCCGGGGAGATACCCGCCGAGGGTGGCGCGTGACATGGGGTCGCGGGCAAGCCGGCGCGTGGCGACGCACCCTCTGGCCTGCTCGCTGGCGCGGCACGTGACGAAGCCCCCGGCTCTGCTCGATGCTGCCGGCTGCGTTTCTGCCGCTCGCGCTCGGCCTTACGTGCCGCCTGCACCGCAAGCGCGCGGCGGTCACGCGCCAGGCGACGACGTCGCTTCGCTTGACACTCCGGGCTGCATGTCAGCTGGTGCTTCTCTGCCGAGCGCGCCGGATGAAACCGGTGCGGGCATTCACTACACCACCTCCAGGTGGGCGACTTCTTCTGCATGTCCCAGGGCCCCCCTGCCCTGGAACATCTACCTACATGGCGAGGTCCGCTGGATCACGATCCCGCCGTCGCGGCTCCGCCGTCGCCTACGCGGACTGGATCTCGATTCCGGCCAGAGGTGGATCACAGATTGGGCGCCGCTGAAGCTGGCCGCCAACCTCCGCCACGCGGGGTACGTCCGGCCGTTGTGCGGCTCGCTGGAGGACCTGCCTGCAGCCTTCGCCGCCTTGCCGGCCGAGGCCCTGGCGCGGGCCACTGCGCTGGTGCGCGACCACCGGGATGCTCGCCTCCAGCGTGTCGCCCACGAGCTGGTGAGCACCCACGGTGGCATCGAGACCACCGAGCCGCGCCCAGGTGCGTCTACCCCGAGCGAGAGCCCGCCAGAGCAGGAGGGCGTGCACGCCCGGCTGCAGGCGGTGGCCGGCATGACCGAGCAGGAGCTGAGGCAGCGCTGCGCGGACATCTTCCCGTCGAACGACATCCAGGAAATGGCCAACGCGAACGAGACACGATCGGCAGAGAAAGACCGGACCAACCCCCGAGGTTCCTCGCTGGGCCGGGGGACGCCCGAAACGCGGCAGGACCTACGCCTGCCGCCCGTCGGGACGATCCTGGCACAGACATACGCGGGCGAGGAGCACGAGGTTCGCGTCCTGGACACCGGCCTCGAGTACCTGGGAGTGGTACACGCCAGCCTGTCCTCGGTGGCTTGCACGATCACCGGAAGCCAAGGGATACACCTCGACTTCTTCGTACGCGCGCTCCCGGCTTCGGACAAAACGCCGCCCCCCTCCGTGGCCGGAAGCAGTGCACCAGCGCCCGGATCCCCGACCGTGTCGCCCCCCTGCGCGGGGGCCAGACCGAGAACTGCGGGAGAGGATCCCCGGTTGCCAGCGCCCGGGACGGTCCTCACACGTGCCCACGGCGGCATCGTGCACGAGGTCCAGGTCCTGAAGGCTGGCTTCGAGTACCAGGGAGCGTCTTATCGAAGCCTGTCGTACATCGCCAGGACGATCACCGGGTACAGATGGAACGGCTTCGCCTTCTTCGGTCTCTCGTCCCGCCGCGGGCGATCGTCCGCATTACCTGACGCAAACCCGGCCTCGCATCGCGACACCGAACTGGCCGCCGCCCAAGGCTCGTGCTCCGAACCGCCCGAGCAGGTGGATTCCCCAGCTGGAGCCGAAGCCTCGGACACGTCTGCCGACACGCCGCTGGCTGAGACGCACTTCGACGTCCTGCCGACTGTTACGACGCACCAGGCCTCGCCCGAAACGCCGGCCTGTTGCCCGACCGAGAGCCTCACACCCTCGCCCCCGGCCCCGGCACCGCCGACCAATCGCAGGCTGATCCGGACGAGGACCGCAGAGCACGAGGACCCTCGGCTGCCAGCGCCCGGGACGGTACTCACGCGTGCCCACGGTGGTGTCGTACACGAGGTCCGGATCCTGGAAGCTGGCTTCGAGCATCAGGGCACGGTCTACGGAACCCTGTCGCGCCTCGCCAAGATGATCACCGGGACCCACTGGAACGGCTACGCCTTCTTCGGTCTCTCGCCACGCCGCGGACGACCCTCCGCCACACCTGCCGCAGACCCGACCCTGCATCGCGACGCCGAACTGGTCGCCTAGGGCTCTCGCTCCGAACCGTCCGAGAACGCGGACTCACCCGGTGGAGCCGATACGCTGCCTTGGAGCTTGGAGCGGCTCCTGGTCAAAGCGAGATGTGCGGCGGACGGCTATTTCAACCCATGGCTCACCACACGCAGCCATGATGTCGGCAACCGTTGACTGACGCTATAGGGACCGAGCCTGCGATGGAGCGCGGGCGTCCCGCCCGCAGCACCGTGACCACAAGGCGGAAATGCACTCGCTTTGGCAGGC
>JACRCT010000967.1 GCA_016218885.1 Deltaproteobacteria bacterium
GTTCGCTCGCCTTCTCTCCCACGGCCGCCACGGCAGCTGACGCGCTCGGCTCAGGGACCGGCGACGAGGAGCGCAGGGAGCACGAAGAGGCCGCCAGCGCCCAACCCGTCGCGTCGCCGACGCCCACCAGCGCTCCGGCCGAGGCCGTAGCGAAGACGCCGCCTTCCGAGACTGCATCAAGGCAGTCCCAGTACAAGCCCCTCGCCAACGACTTCATCCCCGCCACTCAGTCCATCACCCTCGACCTCGGGGGCGCCGCCAACTTCCTGGGCGGTTGGGGCTATCCCAAGATCCGGGTGCGCGGCATCGATCCCGACACCGGCTTCTACGCCCACGGGCTGGGCGGCGCCTTCAAGCTGCACTGGGACTTCACCGCCCAGGATCTCGACTGGCGCCTGGGCGTGGACGGCACCTTGCCAGGCTACGCAGCCATCGAAGGGACCGTGGGTGTCCGTAAGGACATGGGGCCCTGGCGCAACCCGCGGCTGCTCATGCGCGCCGCGGGCGGAGTCGAGCTCATGCTCGGCGCCGGCGACAAGGACTCGTCCTTCCTGATCCCGGTGTTCGTCGGCAAGGGCGAGGCGGCCGTCGAGTTCTCCGTGGTCGAGAACCTCTGGTCGATCGGAGTGGGCTTCGAGCTCGGCGTCCGCTACGGGCTTCCGCTCGGCATCGGCTTCGACTTCGGTACCTTCCTCCGCAACGAGATCTGGTTCTAAGACCGGCAGCTTGGGAGGGGCACGCTTGTCCGGTCGCTGACGCTCGCGGCTCGGACACCGGTCGCCGGCCCCCACCCGGCAGCGTCCCGGCGCGCGCTATGAGGAACCCCCGGCGTCCATTCCTGGCTCCCACCGCTGCTGATGCGGTCTCGGAGGCGCCATGGGAACCCTGCTCACCGTTGTCGTCGCAATCGTCGGCGGGCTCTTCGCCGTGATGGCGCTCATGCAGGTGCTCGTCCGTCTGCGCGCCAAGGCACAGACCGGCAAGCCCGTGCCCTCGCTCCCCGGCCCGCTCGGCAAGCATGTCTCGAAGGGGCGCCGGGCCCTGGTCTATTTCCACAGCCCTGGCTGCGCGGCCTGCAGGACCTTCACCCCCCAGCTCCAGGAGCTCAGCCGCAAGAACCCCATGGTCCATCTCGTCGACGTGAGCCGCGACCTCGAGACAGCCCAGGCGCTCAAGGTCATGGCCACTCCCAGCTTCGTGGAGATCGACGAAGGCAAGGTGACCGGCTTCCACGTCGGCCCCGCTCCCGCCGAGGTGATGGCTCGCTACGCCGCGACCTGATCTTCCCCGCCAGCAGCCTCTTCGTAGCCCTTCCGCGCCGTCGCATATGATGCGGCGCGGAGGGCTTCATGAAACCGAAGACGCGCAAGGTCGTCCTGGGGATCGTCGCGGGGCTGGTGCTCCTGGTGGCGTTCATCGTCACCCGGTTCTTCTGCTTCTCCGCCTGGGCCCGCTATGGCATCTCCGTCGGCAGCTGCCCCGACGGCCGGCCCCGGCAGACCCTCTCTGCATTCGCCGAGGGGCTGCGCCGCGGCTCCCCTGGAACCGTGCGGATCGGCGCCCAAGCCCACTACACCACCGGCCCCGCTGACCGCGACTACACGGCCTGGGTCGGCCGGGTCTCTCCGCAGGTCTTTCTGGTCCAGGGAAGCCAGGAGACTCCGCTGGTGCCCAAGGGGGGCTGGGAAGAGCGGGCCCACTGGAGAGTGGGCGAGGTCACGCTCCCGCAGATCCCCGACGGCGACTACCTCTTGCGGGCCAAGGTCAAGACGCCGCTCGCCGAGCAGACCATCGACGTCCCGCTGCCGGTCTACGCCCCCGCCCGCGTCCACGTCCTCACCGACCGTCCTCTCTACGAGCCGGGCAACACGGTGCTCTTCCGCTCGGTCGCCTTGCGGGCCAAGGACCTGGCACCGCTCGACGGCCGCCCCGGCGTCTGGTCGGTGATGGACCCCAGCGGAGAGGTCCTGCTCGAGGAGAAGTCGCCCGCCGGAGCCTGGGGCGTCGCCTCGGGCAGCTTCCCGCTCGATTCCGGCGCGGCCAGCGGCGACTGGCGGGTGCTCTGGAGCTCGGGGGACGCTCAGGGCGAGGCCACCTTCCGCGTCGAGCCCTTCACGCTCCCGCGCTTCCGCGTCGAGGCCAGTCCCCACAAGCCCTACTACCGGCCCGGCGAGAAGCCCGTCGTCCGCGGCTCGGTCGCCTACAGCTCCGGTGCGCCGGTCGTGGGCGCCAAGGTCGCGCTGCGCTGGAACGTATTCGGCGACTGGCCTGCGCCCGTCGACTGGACCGATGGAGGCCTGGCTCAGACCGCGGTGGTCGACCGCTCTGGACGCTTCACTCTTGAGCTGCCCCCGGTTCCAGGAGATCTGCGGGGTCAGGTCACGCTCTCCGCCGCGTTGGACGCCACCGATCCCGCCGGCGATCACGTTTCTGGCAGCGTGGCGGTCCTGCTCACCCAGGAGGCCATCAAGGTGAGCGCGGTGACCGAGATCGGCGAGGCTCTGGTCCAGGGCTTCAACAACCGGATGTACCTGCGGGTCACCGATGCTGCCGGCATGGTGCTTCCCAAGGCGGAGCTGGTGGTGAAGCGAGCCTGGGATCCCGCCGACAAGGGCATCGCCGCCAAGGCCGACGAGGACGGCGTGGCGAGCCTGCAGGTCGACCCCGGGCCCGCGGTCAACGTCGTCATCCCCGCCATGCCCTATCGTCCCCGCCCGCGCCCCCGCACCGTCACGCTCGGGTCAGTCGAGGACCTCATCGCCGGTGGCGAGCCGTCGCTGGCGGACCGCAAGGTTCTCGACGGCTGGCTGGGCGCGCTGGAGCCGTGTGGTCGCTACGTCAGCAGCGGCGCCGAGGAGGTGGAGCTGGGCGTGCGCGCCGACGCCGCGGGCAACGTGACCGCGGTGGGCGTCGACGGGCGGCCTATCTCGCGCTGCGTGGCCCAGGTCCTCAAGGACAAGCGACTCGCCGCGGGACCCGAGCGCCTGCTGCACCTGAGCTACTCGCTCTCCGCGCCGCCGCTGCCAGAGCTCGGCTTCTACAACCAGGGGGTCCCCGGCACACCGGACGGGCTCGAGGAGGCGCTCAACGAGATGGCCTCCGACGCGCGGCCCTGCCTGGGCCGGAACCTCAACGAGGAGATCGAGCTGGAGCGCTTCGCAACCTGGCGCACGACCAAGGGGAGCAAGCAGGTCGCGCTCTCCTGGGCCACGCAGCCCAAGGGCGAGGAGCGGCGGCTGCGCGCCGACCCGTGTGTGGAGGGCAAGTTCCGAGGATTCGATCTTGAGGAGGCCGCGGACTCGTCGGCGGTGGGCGTCCTGCGCCTGCGCGCGGTGCCCTATGTCGAGCCCGGTGAGTCCCGCCCGCAGCCGACGACGATGCTCGGCTACGAGTTCCTGGTCACGGCGCGGATCGGCGGAGAGGAGGTGGGCGCGGCCAAGCTGCGGCTGGTGCCGGGCTCGGTGCCCTCGATCCGCCTGCGCGCGACTCCAGTGCTGGCCACCGCGGGAGGCGAGCTCAAGGTGGAGATCCTGCGCGGCCCCGACTTCAACGGCGAGCTGCCGGAGAAGCTGTGGATGGTCAACGAGGGGACCTCCTACGAGTCCAAGACCGATGCGGATCGCCGCTCGGCCACCTTCAAGATTCCCGCGAGCGCCCAGGGCTGGCTGCAGGTGAGCTGGGGCGGGGCCCAGGCGTTGGCCTATGTGGCCCCCAAGGCGAGCCTGTCGGTCGCGTTGCGCGCGGAGAAGGAGCGCTATGCACCCGGCCAGAGCGCCAAGCTCCTGATCGAGACGCGGATGGGCGAGAAGGGCACGTCCGCGGCGGTGGGCCTCTCCGGCGTGGACGAGTCGCTCGCCCAGCTGATGCCGCTGCCGGGGCCCGACGAGATGGCGCGCCTTCGCCCCCAGGCATCGATGAGCTCGGCGGCCTTCGGCACGCTCGACGCCCAGGCGTTGGCGATGGGCCGGGTGCGCGGCCCCAACGCGGCCGCGGCGGTGGTGCTGCGCGTCGCCTCGCCGCCGCCGCCCCAGGAGATTGACCAATACGTTCACTCCAACGGGCAGGGTGTCTTCACGCCGCTGGAGGATCTGACCGACCACTTCTACGCGGTCCTCGGTGAGCTGCATGCCCAGACCCGGATCTGGGAGGAGAAGGCTCTCGAGTCCGAGAAGATGCGCCCGCAGAAGATGGTGGAGCTGTGGGAAGCGGCGCTCGCCGCCTGCGAGAAGCGTGGGGAGGCGGTGGGCGACGCCTACGGCCGCCGGCTGCGTCTGTCCTGGTTGCCACCGGATCTGCTCAGCCTCGTCGATCCGCGCCAGGTGGTGGTGCGCGGCACGCGGCTCCCGGAGGACATGGAGAACTGGCAGGCCTGGGTGAGAAAGGAGGAGCCATGAAGCGGTTCCTCGCAGGGATGGTGACCGGCGCGCTGACCATCGTGGTCTTGGGCGCCATGGTGTTCCTCGTCGCGAGTGCCCGTCCGATGCTTGCGGCGAGCGCCAATGCGCTGGGCGGGCAGGAGGAAGAAGCGAGCGTCGAGATGGATGGCAAGGGCGGGGGAGGTAGGGCGGAGGGCTTCAAGCGAAAGGCCATCCGCAGCTTCGGGGCCAATTCTGCGGACGAGGCTCCGCCCGCGCCGCCCGCGAGGATGCTCGCCACGTCGATGGCTTCGCCGAAACCTGCTCCGGCGCAGGAGGCGATGGCGGACAAGAAGATGTTGGCGAAGGATGACGATGGGCGGGATAAAGAGCTGGCCGCCACCGTCGAGGGGAGCGGCGCGGCCGCCGCTCCGACCCGCGCCTGGTTCCCCGAGACCTTCCTCTTCGAGCCGCTGGTCGCCACCAACGCCCAGGGGCACGCCGAGCTCGCGGTGCGTGTTCCCGACAGGCTCACCAATTGGCGCGTCCTCGCGCTGGCTCACTCGCGCGAAGGTTCACAGGCCGGCGCGGTCACCACCTTCCGCGGCACGCTGCCCGCCTATGTCGACCCGGTCATCCCTGGTTTCCTCATGGCCGGCGATGAGGTGAAGCTCCCCATCCAGGTCGTCAACACCACCGAGAATGAGGTCATCGAGGCGCTGAAGGTCGAGGCCGCCAATGCCCGAATGGCCTTCGTTGCCACCTCGGTGCGCGTGCCGCCCGGTGGAAGCCAGGTGGAATACGCGACCCTCAAGGCGGAGCAGCCGGGGCAGGTGGCGCTGCGAGCCACCTTGGGCGCGACCGACGCCGTGGTGCGCACGATCCCAGTTCAACCTTCGGGACGCCTCGTCGAGGTGCGGCGCGGTGGGACGCTGGCCGCCCCACGCGAGATCGAGCTCACCGGACCGGCGGGTATGGATCCCGCGAGCGCGCAGGTGAAGCTGACGGTCTATCCGGGCGCACTGGCCCTGCTGCGCTCCGAGCTCTCCACCGCCTCCGGTCGCGAGGGCACTGCGGAGGCTTCCTACGCCCTGCTCCTGGCGGGCCGCGGTGAGCCGCTCCTCAAGGGGCTGGGCGGCGAAGCCGATCCTCAGGCCTTGCGCAACCTCGCGATCCTCGCGGGCCAGCGGGTCATCCGCGAGAGCCGCAGCCCCGGCGTGGAGCAGGCGGCGATGCTCGCCGAAGCCGCGCTGGCACACCCCGGCAACCCGGTCCTGTCGCGGCTGGGCGAGCGGCTCGCCGAGCAGGTGGGTATGGCGCAGCGCCCGGACGGAACCTTCAGCGGAGGGAATGGCTGGACGCTGCAGCGGCTGCTGGTGACGACCGCCGACTGCCTGCGCGCCGTCCGCGCCGCGCAGGACACCGGCGCCCGTGGTCGGCAACGAGCCGCCGGAGCGACCCTGCGCGCCAGCGGTGCCTTCGAGCGCAACCTGGATCTGGTCCAGGACGCCTATACGGCTTCGGCGCTCCTCGCCAGCGGCGCTGTCGAGGGGACGCTGGCAGAGAAGCTGCGCGAGCGGATCCGCGGCGCGGTGAAGCAGAACGCGGACGGCTCGCGCGAGCTGCCCGTGGAGCAGGGCGTGGTCCGCGCCGACGGCACCGTGCCGCCCGCAGTGGAGGCGACGGCGCTGGCCGTCCTGGCTCTGGAGGGCGATCCCAAGGCCACCTGGCGGGCGGACCTCGGTGCGTCGCTGCTGGCGGCCTACTCGCCGACCTGGGGCTGGGGCGATGGGCGCACGAACCTGCACGCGCTGCGGGCGGTGCTCGCGCTGTTCAAGGATCCGCTTCCGGCGCGGGTGCGCATCTCGCTCGCTCTCGACGGCAAGCCTCTGCGGGAAGGCGATTTCGACGCGGCTCGCCTCAAGGACGTCCTGACCCTGGAGGCTCCTGCCCCTGATGCCGCCGGCACGCACCAGTGGGCCCTTAAGGCCGAGCCGGCCATTCCCGGATTGGGCTACGCGCTCTCGCTGCAGACCTATGTGCCCTGGACCAAGGAACCGGCGACGGGAGGGCTCGAGCTGGCGACCGTTTCACCGGAGGAGCCGAAGGTCGGTCGCGGAGTCGAGGTAGGTCTGGAGGCGTCCGCGCCTTCAGGCGTGCCGCTCAAGCTGCGCCACGCGCTCCCCGCGGGCGTCCAGGCCGACCGCCCGAGCCTGGAGGCTCTGGTCTCGTCGGGAGTCATCCAGGGTTTCCGCACCGAGGACGGCGCCGTGACGCTGGATATCGCGCCCCGCGAGCCGGGCCAGATCTTCCAGGCCCGCTATCGGGTGGTCCCCACGCTCGCCGGAACGCTGCGCTCCGGCGCCTCGGTCCTCTCGGTCGCCGATCGCCCCGGGTTGGCCTACTACGTGCCGCCTGAGGTCTGGAACGTGAAGTAGGTCGCGCGCGAGAACGCTCATCTCCAGAAGAGGCAGCGATGTCCGAGAAGTCGTTCTACGAGAAGAACGCGCAGGAGGCCGCGGCGCAGGCAGTGAAGGCGATCGAGGCCCAAACTGGGGCGGAGGTCGTCATCACGCTGCGCCGCAGCTCGGGCTGGTACCTCGCCGCCGATCTGCTCTCCGGCGCGTTGGTCGCGCTCGGGGCGCTGGTGGCGCTGATCACGTTGCCGTGGTCGTTCGGAGCCTGGGCGATACCTCTCGACTTCGCCGTGGCCTTTCTACTTGGTGCCTTCGTGTGCTCGCGCTCCTCGACGCTGCGGCGCCTCCTGGTCAGCGCCTCGCGCCGTCGGGCGAGCGTGCAGACCGCGGCGCGGGCGGCGTTCGTGGAGCTGGGCGTCTCGCGAACCACAGGGCGCTGGGGCGTGCTCGTCTACCTCTCGATGCTGGAGCGGGACGCCGAGATCGTGCCCGACGTCGGGGTGGACGTGGCGCAGATGGGCGAGGACTGGGCTCGAGCAGTGGAGGCGATTCGCGGGGCCATGGCGCGGCTCGACTTCGAGGCTTTCCGGACCGCGACGCTGGCGCTCGGTCCCATCCTCGGTCGCGTCCATCCGCGGCAGGCCGATGACGCCAACGAGCTTCCGGACGAGGTGAGCGCGTCATGAGCGCCTTCCTCCTTCGAATCCAGCGCTGGTTCGCCCAGCGGCCGTGGCTCTTGGCGGGACTGGGCGTGGCGCTGCTGATGTTGCTGGTCACGTCTCCGGCGTGGGCGCGGGTGGGCGGCGGAGAGAGCTTCTCCTCGGGCGGCGGCGGCTCCTCCGGCGGCAGCGACAGCGACGCGGACCTCATCTTCTTCCTGCTGTGGCTGTGCATCGAGCATCCGGCCATCGGGGTCCCGCTCACGCTCATCGTGATCGTGGTGGCGATCGTGAAGAAGGCGAGTGGCCCCAAGAAGCAGGAATGGACCGCGGGGGCTCCGTCCTCGGAGCAGTACGTTGCTCCTGTACAGAGGGGCGCCCGACGCCAGCTCGAGCGCATCCGCGAGCAGGATCCCGAGTTCTCCACCGTCCTGTTCGAGGACTTCCTCTATGCCCTGTATGCCGCGGCGCACGAGGCGAGGGGAGGGGGCCAGCTCGCGACGCTCTCTGCCTACTTCGCGGCTGCAGCCAGAGCGCGGTTTCACCCGCGCTCGCCGGGAATGCCGCGGCTCACGCAGGTCAAGGACGTCGTCGTCGGCTCGATGCGCGTCACTCAGGTGCTGGGTCTGGAGCCCGCGTCGCCGGCGGTGCGGGTGACAGTGCGCTTCGAGACCAACTTCACCGAGCTGGTCGAGGCCAGTGGCGGCGGGAAGCCTGGAGAGAATCCGATCTGGGCGATCGAGGTCTGGCACCTGTCCCGAAAGCGCGGGCTGGTCTCTCGTCCGCCGGAGCGGGCGAGCAAGATTGGCTGCCCGAGCTGCGGCGCGGCGCTGACCGAGGTGCGCGGCAACACCTGCTCCTACTGCCAGCAGGTCGTGGACACGGGTGCCTTCGACTGGCGGGTGGACGGCATCGACCTGGTCGGTCGCGTGGCGAGGCCGCCGGCGGTGAGCTTGGGCGGTGAAGTGGAGTCAGGGACGGACCTGCCCACGCTCACCGCTCCCGACGCGCTGCCGAACCTGCAAACGCTGGAGGCGCGCGACCCTGCGCTCACCCTGGACGCATTCCGGGCCAGGGCTGAGATGGTGTTTCGCGAGCTGCAGGCGGCCTGGAGCGCGCGCGAGTGGCTCCGGGTGCGGCCCTACGTGAGCGACAGCCTGTTCCAGATGCAGCTGTATTGGATCGAGGGGTTCAAGCGGCAGGGGCTGCGCAACGTCATCGACCAGGTCCAGGTGCAGCGCCTGGAGGTGGCCTCGGTGGTCTGTGACGCCCACTACGACGCGATCACCGTTCGCATCTTCGCCTCCTGCCTCGACTTCGTGCAGTCCGAGGACGGGAAGCTGGTGCGGGGCAGCAAGAGCCGGCCCACGCGCTTCAGCGAGTACTGGACCTTCATCCGCGGCAGCGGGAGAACCGGGGCGCCGAGCGCGGAGAAGAAGTGCCCCAACTGCGGCGCGCCCCAGCAGATCAATCAGGCGGGGAGCTGCGAGTACTGTCACGCGAAGATCACCAGCGGGGAGTTCGACTGGATCCTCTCGCGCATCGAGCAGGATGACGTGTACGCGGGGTGAGCGAAGCGCCGCAGGTCTAGATCCCCTTCGCGGCGCTTCAGGATCCCGGTGTCCGAGCCGGGAGCGTGAGCGACCGGACCTGTCGGATCCCGCCCTGGTCTGTCAGGTCTTCGTCAGCTTGGCACTGGGGCTTCCCGGCAAGCCCGCGCAGTTCCTTGATGTCCACCTCTAGCAGCTCGCGGCAAGCCTTGGCGCGCACCGCCTCGATCTCCTCGCTGGTGTACATCTCCTTCGTCAGGTCTTCCCAGTAGGACCAGGAGCTCGAGGCGATCCA
>JACRCT010000968.1 GCA_016218885.1 Deltaproteobacteria bacterium
CCCGGCTGCGCGTACTTGCCGATCACGATGAGCGGCTGGTGATCGAAGAGGTCCGGCACCGTGCGCGGCAGGACCTCGCTCACCGCCAGCCCGCCCCAGTCGATCTCCACGTCGGTCACCAGGGGCTTGGCGATGCGTCGCACGAAGCGCTCCACGGCTTCCGACTGCTCCTCGTCGGGCCGCACGTACTGGTAGAAGCCACGGCCCACGTCGGCGAGTCGGCTGAGCAGGTAGTGGTTCACCGAGCTGCCGACGCCGAGGGAGAACAGCCGCGCGCCGCCCAGGAGCCTCTGCGTCTCGGCGAGGATCTCGGCCTCGTTGCCGATGAAGCCGTCGGTCATGAAGAGCACGGTGCGCAGGCGCGCCTGGTCTCCAGGGCGGTCGAGGGCAGCGCGGATCCCCGAGAGCTGGTTGGTACCGCCGCCCGCCGGCAGGGCGTCGAGGTGGGCGATGGCCCGCTCCACGTGGCGCTGCGTGTTGGGCAACGCAGTGGAGTGGAAGCTCGACGCCGTGTCCGCGAAGTCGATGAGCATGAAGGTGTCGTCGGGGTTCATCGACAGCAGCGCCTTGCGCATGAGCTGCTTGGCCGCCGCCAGCGGGTAGCCGCCCATCGAGCCGGAGGTATCGATGACGAAGACCATCTCCTTGGCCACCACCCGCGGATGGACCTGCGCGGCTTCGGGTTGGACCATCAGCGCGAAGTAGCCGCCCCCCACCCCGCGCGTCGCCATCAGCGCCGAGCGCAGCTCCCGGCCCGCGACCCTCCAGCGCACGATGAGGTCCTTGTTGGGCACTCGATCGTCGGCGACGAGCTCGATCTCCGCGTCGCGCGAGGTGGGGCGGTCGACCCACAGGCGGTGCGAGACCGAGGCCAGGTCCTCGATGGGCACGCCGGCGTCCACCCGCAGGCGCACCGCGATGTCGCGCCCCGAGCGCTCGCCGGCAGGGAGCGTGGGCGGCGTGATGCGCGAGCCGTCGAGGACGCGGTCGGTGTCGGGGGAGGTCCCGGTGCCCTGCGACTGGCCGGCGAGCCCCCGGCCCGGCACGTAGCGGGGACCGACGACCATGGGGAAGTTGAACTCGAAGGTCCCGTCGTCGTACTTGAGCGGCGCGACATAGCGGATGACGACCCTCACCGACTCGCCGGGGAGGATGTTGGCCACCGACTGGGTGAAGAGGTTGGGTCTCTCCTGGTCGAGCAGCGCCGCGCGCCGCCCTTGGGACTTGGCCTCCTCGTAGTCGCGGCGAGCCTCCTCGCGCCTCTTGATGAGGCCTTTGATGACCCGGTCGCCGACGACGAGCGTCAGGTCGTCCACCGCGGCATTGTCGGGCAGCGGGAAGACGTAGATCGCCTCCACGCGCTCACGGAACGGGTTGGCGAACTCCTGCGTCACCTGCACCCGCGCGACGAAGCCCGACACCTGGGCATCCACGTCGGTGTGCTTGAGGGTGAAGGGACCGGCGGGGCCGTCCCCGCGCTCCTCGGAGGCAGCCTCGAGAGTTCCCTGCCCGAAGCCGACGCTCGTCCCGCGCAGGCTGATCTCGCGCAGGCGAACCGGAGCCTCGGCGCCGCCGCGCGGCGGGAGTATCGCGGCGCGCGAAGGGGTGCGGGCCGACAGGCGCGAACCCGTGGCGAGCCTGCCGCCTTCCGGAACGAGCGAGCCGGCCTGGGGAAGGACTACAGCGACCACGGCGGCTGCAGCGGCGACGGGGAGCAGCGCGGCGAGCATGGTGCGGGTCCTCCAGCGGCGATCGACGCGCGCGAAGGAGCTCCGTGCGCGGACGGCGTGCAGGGTGCGCCGGTACTGCGCGCCCTGGGCTTCCATCGCGGAGAGACGCGCCTGGCAACCCGTGCAGCCCCTCACGTGCGCCTCGATCTCGCCTCCCTCGCCGGCGAGCAGCCGCTCGAGTGCGAGAGTCGATGGACACCGGGGGAGGGAGGATGAGTTGCCTGCCATGGACGTTTTCTCCGCGTTCAGCAGGTTGGATCCGCGACCGGGAGATCGTGGGAACCTCGGCTGCAACCTGCCGAAGTCATTAGCTGATTAGCCAAGCCCCCATGGGACTGCGGGCGTCCCGCCCGCGAAGCCGCCTCCTGAGAACGATGCCGAAGAAATGCGGGATGGGTCGCCGCCTCCGAGCCGTATCATGCGCAGCCATGAAAGCTCTCCACCTCCTGCTGCTGCTGGTCCTGATCGTGATGCCCGCGTGCGCGCACCGCGGCCCCCAGCCACTGACCGACGCGGATCGCTCGGCCGGCATCGTACGCTTCACCGTCGGCCAGTCCGTGCCGAAGGTGCTGCGCGCCAAGGCCCAGTCGGTGCGTCCTGACGATCCCGCGCTGCCAGCCCTCGTCGAGACGCTGCGCCAGGAGCTCGAGAGATCAGGAGGCGTCGGCCTGGCCGCGCCGCAGCTGGGCGTGTCCAGACGCGTGCTGCTCATCAAGCGCGGCACTCGTCCGCGTGGCGCCGAGCCAAGGGTCGAGGTCTACCTGAACCCGAGCATCGAGACCGCCTCGGCGGAGTCCGATTCGGATTACGAGGCCTGTCTCTCCGTCGAGGGCGGAGGCGGCCTGGTCCGGCGCCACGTTCGGCTCGTGGTCAGCCACGATACTCTGGGCGGCGGGCCTCGCTTGCGCACCGAGCTCGCGGACTGGGACGCGCGCATCGCCCAGCACGAGCTCGATCACCTCGACGGCACGCTCTTCATCGATCGGCTCGAGGGTTCGCTGGTCTCGCTCGACGAGATGCGTCGCAAGCGCGACGAGCTGCACCGCAGGCGCGGGTGGCTGCCCCCGGAGCCCCAGGTGCAGGAGGAGCTGCCGGAGGATCCGCCCGTGTCCGAGCCACGACCGTAAGGAGTGGATCAGCCCACGAAGGTGATCGACAGCTCGCGGACGTCGCCGCCGATCGTGACCTCGACCGTTTCCCCTTCTCGCCGGCCCATCAGCGCGCGGCCCACGGGAGAGCTGGGGGTGACCACCGACAGGAAGCCGTCGCCGTCGGGGCCAGTGAGCTCCTCGCCGGCGCCAACCGGAGCAAGGAAGAGGGTTCGGCCGCCTTCCTCGTCCTCGATCTCGACGATGGCGCCGAGATCGATGCGCGCGTTGGGCGCGAAGCTCGGAGGCTGGAAGCGCTCGATGGCGGCGAGGCTGACGGCGGCCTGCTCGGCCCTCCGCTCCTGACCGCGGGCGAGGCCGCCCTGCTCCAGCGCCACGCGTGCATCCTCGCGACGTTCGGCGGGGGTGGCGCCCTCGCGCGCCTCCTGTGCGGCTTCCTGCGAGGCACGACGCGCCGTGCGCGCCGCGGTCCGGAGCCGCTCTGCAAGCTGTTCGACCAGTACCTTCTTGTCCATCATTGCGCTGATGGTAGGCCACCTCGCGGCGGCAAGAAAGAAGGTCTTTTGCCTTCCCTGCGATTCCCAACCGTGCTCCTCGACCCCGGAAGCAGCGGCTGGCCGCGTCCGCAGCGGTCGCCGCATCGCCTCAAGCACCCGCTCCGTCGCTTCTAGAGAGAATGGGAAGAAGAAGGAGGAGAGCCATGCCGGCGAGGCGTGCGAGGTCCCGAAGCGGCGAAGTCGAGTGGGAGCTGCGCGGAGCCGCTGGAGCGACGCGCTTCGGGCTCGAGAGGACGCTGCTGGTCGTCGGCCGTGAGCTGCCGGCGGACCTCGTCCTCGAAGACGATTCGGTCAGCCGCCGGCACGCCGAGCTGCGCTTCTCCGGCACCTACTGGTTCGTGCACGACCTCGACAGCGCGAACGGCACCTTCGTGGACGGAGTCCAGGTCAACGAGGCGCCGCTACCTCCGGGCACGAGGGTGCGGTTTGGCGAGGTCGAGCTCGTGCTCTCGACGATAGCGCCTGCTCGGGAGGCGCCCGGGGCTCGAGCGGCTGGCCCTGCACCGAGCAAAACTCCTCTGCTGGTCGTAGGGATGGGCGGGCTCGCAGCAGCCGTGCTGGCGGCCGCCTTCTTCCTGTTCGGCTCGGCATTCTCCCCTCGCCCCCCTCCCTCGCCTCCCCCCACCGTCGTCGCAGGCAAGCCGACCCTGCCCGAGGTGACCCGGCTCCTGGGCGAGTGCTTGGCGACCTCGGATCCCGAGAGCAGGGCCTTCGACCCGGAAGCCGCCGCCCGCATCTGCGCCGAGGTCTACCGAATGGACGGGACACGGGTAGAGGCACGCGCGCGCGCCCGGCGCGCCGAGAAGGAGATCGCCACGCGCAAGCTCCTCGAGGAGGCGAGAGGGAAAGCAGAGACCGGCCAGGACGAGGAGGCGCTCAGGCTGCTGGCGCAGGTCGACAAGGGCTCGGCCTTCTTCGGCGAGGCGTACAGCCTCATTGCCCAATCCGCCGGCGTGCTCCTCAAGAGCCACCGCGGCGAGTGCCGCGGCAAGGTGAGCGCCGGGTTCTTCGAGAAGGCGCTGCCCCACTGCACCCGCGCACTGGAGCTCTCCTGCCAGATCTCGCAGGCCGAGGATCGCGACACGTTGGCGCTCTATCGGCGGGCTCTGCGCCATCTGGGCAAGCAGCACAAGGCTGCGCCGCTCGCCTGTCCTTCCGGTTCATCCGCGGAATCGCCGAGGCCGGATCTCCTCGGCCAAGCGCTGCGCGAGCGCTATCCCGACCCGAAGGTCGCCGCGCTGGTGCGCCGATACGTCGAAGAGGGAAAGCCGAGGATCGTCGCGGACGAGCTGAAGCGCCTGCGCAGCGCGGGTGACGACTCGCTGAGCCGCATCATCCAGGACCTGGAGATCGTGGAGGGCCGCTGGGCCACGGCGGGCGAGCCGCTCCAGAGAGGCAAGGCCGAAGCCTGCGAGGCAACCCTCAAGGAGGCCTTCGAGGCCGAGACCCGCCTGGTCCCCGCGGGGTGGACGAGCGCCTTGATGCACGAGATCCGGGTCGCGCTCGCCAAGGCCTACCTGTCCCAGGGCCGCGCCGAGCGTGAGCGGGGGCAAGACGCCGCAGCGTTCAAGCTCTTCGAGAAGGGCTACCGGCACGACCCGCAGAACACGACCCTGGGCCTCCAACTGCGCCAGATGGAGCGCGACGGGAAGGGCGTGGTGACGGGCTCGCCCGAGAAGGAAGGCGAACGAGCGCGGTGATGGCCATGAGCGACGGCTCCTGCGAGCCCTCGCCGACTAGGAGGCTAGCGCTCCTGCTTGGAGAGCCACTTCGGAATGGAGATGACCGAATCCCCGTCCTCGTCGAATGCCTTCACCTCATTGAGATCCTTGGCCACCACGAAGGTATAGGTCTTGAGGAGCCCGGAGCTGCCCTGGAGGTTCACGTAGACGAAGTAATGGCTCCTCTCGAGCGCATCGACCGCTTGGGGATCCGGTCCGCTCTGCAGCGAGAGGTTGAGCCGTACTCTTCCGCCGGACGGCTTCTCCTGCGCGGCGCGCATCTGCTTGAGCTGCGGCACCGCGGCGAGGACCCGTCGCAGGACCTTCTCGGCGGCCGCCGCATCCACGCCCTTGTCGATGTGGTGGAGAAGGACGTCGGGCTCCCCAGAGACGAAGTCGCCCTTGGGCTCGGCGGTACAAGCCACAGCGACGAGGAAGAGAGCGGGCCACATCCGAGGAGAGCGCGGATCGATCACGGGCAGGCCTTTCGGTGAGTGAGGGGGCGAGCTTCGCGCGCCGGTCCGCTCGGACGCAAGGCGCATGGGGAGGGAGCCCAGGCTCAGAGGACCTCCGCGCACTTCCAACGACGCGCCAGGCGGGACTCGAACCCACTGCCTACGGCTTAGAAGGCCGTTGCTCTATCCAGGTGAGCTACTGGCGCCCGGCGGCACCAGCCCGCCGTTCAATGACGACGACCAATAATCGGGGCGACTGGATTTGAACCAGCGACCACCTGCGCCCAAGGCAGGTGCGCTACCAGGCTGCGCTACGCCCCGGAAAAACGAGTGTCTGCTTAGACTTTCCCGCGCGGCTTTGCAAGAGGGCAGAGAGTGACCTCCCCTTCCGAAAAGGCGCCGCGGCCGGACCAACCGCTAGAAACCACTAGGCTTTCTCGACACGAAGAAACCTGATTCAAGTGCGCCGACAGGCAAGGCAGGCCGCTGCCCTACCGCGCCGTCGCCAGCCTCTGAAGGTGTGGCCGCAGCGCCTGGAAGGCGCGCGCCCGGTGCGAGAGGCGGTTCTTCTCCTCGGCGGTCAGCTCCGCCATGGTCTTGCCGAGCTCGGGCAGGTCGAACAGGGGGTCGAACCCGAAGCCGTGCTCGCCCCTGGCCTCGAGCGCGATTCGCCCGCGGCACACGCCGGTCACCACCCATGGCTCCTGGCCCGGCATCGCCAGGCATAGCGCGCAGCGGAACTCGGCCCCGCGCTGGTCCATGGGCACGCCCGCCAGCTCCTGGAGCAGCTTGGCGTTGTTGGCCCGATAGCGTGCTTCGGCGTCCCCGAGCACGCCCACGTCCTCGACCCCCGCGTAGCGAGCCGAGTGGACCCCCGGAGCTCCACCCAGCGCGTCGACACAGAGCCCCGAATCGTCTCCGAGCGAGGGCAGACCGGTGCGCTCGAGGTACACCTGAGCCTTCTTGATGGCGTTGGCCTCGAGCGTCGCGCCGTCCTCGACCACCTCGGTGGGCTCGACGTCCTTGAGCGAGAGGACCTGGATCGGCAGGCCGGCGACGAGCGATTGCAGCTCGGCCAGCTTGCCCCGGTTGGTGGTGGCGAAGAGCAGCTTCATCCCGGTCACCCGAGCGCCTTCCTCTGCGCCTCGACGATCGCTTTGACGCCTTCCAGCGCCACGTCGAGCATCTCGTTGAGCGTGGCGCGGGGGAACACCTTGCCCTCGGCGGTGCCCTGCACCTCGATGAGCTCGCCGTTGCCGGTGGCCACGATGTTCATGTCCACGTCGGCGTTGCTGTCCTCGCCGTAGTCGAGGTCGAGGCAGATCTCGCCCTTGATCACTCCCACGCTCACCCCCGCCACCGGGAAGCGGATGGGGTCCTGCACGATGACGCCCTTGCTGCGCAGCTTGCGCGCGGCCAGGGCCATCGCCACGAAGGCCCCGGTGATGGACGCGGTGCGGGTGCCGCCGTCGGCCTGCAGGACGTCGCAGTCCAGGGTCAGGGTCCGGGGACCGAGCTGCCCCAAGTCGATCGCCGCCCGCAGCGAGCGGCCGATGAGCCGTTGGATCTCCACCGTCCGGCCCGTCTGCTTGCCCTTGGCTGCCTCGCGGCCGCTCCGCGTGTGGGTGGCGCGCGGCAGCATCCCGTACTCCGCCGAGATCCACCCCTTGCCGGTGTTGGACACGTGGGGCGGCACCTTCTCCTCGACCGAGGCGGTGCACAGGACGCGGGTGTCGCCGAACTCCACCAGGACCGAACCCTCGGCGTGCTTGGTGAAGCCCGGGGTGAGCTTGATGGGGCGCAGGTCGCGCGGGCCGCGGTCGTAGGAACGAGCCATGGTGTCTCCAGGCAAAGGGTGGCGCACCGTAGCCGCGCGCGCCCGAGGCGTCAACGCGCCCCGCCCTCGGCCTGCCGGACAGGCGGCTCCAGCTGCTCGAGCGGCATTCGCCGGCGCGCCACCTCGTCGAGCCAGGAGGCGATCCCGGCGGCGAGCGACCTGGCCACCTTGCCCTGGTGCTCCTTGTCGGTGAGCAGCGCCGCCTCGGCGGGGTTGGTCAGGAAGCCGACCTCCACCAGGACGGCGGGCATCTGCGCTCCCATCAGGACGATGAAGGGAGCCTGGTGCACCCCGCGGTCGGTCGCGCCCAGGTCCTTGATCAGCTGCTGGTGGACTGCGTAAGCCAGCGCCGAGGCGTCGCGGTGGGCCTCGGTGGTGGCGAGGTCATCGAGGATGTTCGCCAACGGGTCCTTGCTCGCCTTGACCTTGCGTGCTTCGGCGTTCTCGGCCGCCGCCACGCGGCGCGCCTGCTCTCCGGTGGCCTCGGCGGACAGGAAGTAGGTCTCGACCCCCTTGGCATGGGCGCGCGTCGGGCCCAGCGGCATCGCGTTGCAGTGCACCGAGACGAAGACCTGGGCGCCGGCCTCGTTGGCGCGGCGCATGCGCTCCGACAGCTCGACGTCCTGGTCGCCCTCGCGGCTGAGCAGGACCCTGGCCCCCAGCGATCTGGCGAGCTCCTCTTCGAGGCGCTTGGAGATCTGCAGCGCGACGGCCTTCTCCAGGACGCCCTTGTGACCGACGGCGCCTTCCATCTTGCCGCCGTGGCCGGGGTCGACCCAGACGATCGGTCTCTCGTGGGCGGGAAGGAGCGGCTTGCCGGATCCTCCGACGCCGTCGGAGGCTTCCGCCTGGGCACCAACGCCTGTCGTGGCCGCTGCCCGCTCCCCTGCGTCGCCGGACGACGGCGGGAAGGCAGCGTCCTGTGCGAGGGCGACTGCGGGAAACGCCACCAAGACCAGTGCGAGCAGCACGCGCATGGGCCCTGACTCTAGCAGGAACCACTGGCACCGGCCCTGGCCGATGGGCCCCTGGGGAAGCGAAGCCCGCCATCGCTGACGGGTGTCCGTCCGGGGCCTCGTTCATGGGCTCGGCCAATGGGCGCCCACCGGGCACCCCGAGCGTAGACCGCGCTTGCGTGATTGCGCAGGGGTGGCCCTCGACTCCGGCCCGCTTCGAGGACCCTCGCTCCGGCCGAGCGGTCGAAGGGAGGCTTGGCATCCTTGGGCGCGGCTCCAGCCATGACGATTCGCAGCCCGCCTGCGCTCTCGGATAGCTTGGGGAGGTCTTCGGCACCCTCTTCTCCAAGGAGCGCCACATGAAGAACCGGGCCTCGTGGATCCCCGCCATCGCCCTCTTGCTGGCGCTCTCCTGCAACGAGGGAACCCAGATCGGATGGGGCGACGCCTCGCTCGTCAATCTGCCTAGCCAGCAGGAGATCAGTGACGCCAGGACCCTCGCCAGCAACGCCGTCCGCGCGGCGGACGCGGCCCGAACCGCCCTCGAGCTTCTCGGCTTACTGCCCACCTATGAGTGCGGCGAGCCCAGGCGCACCTTCGTCGGCAGGATCGTGCCCCAGGTTCACGTCGACCTCCCCTGCGCCACCGCCTCGACCTTCGCGGTGGACTCCGACGCCGACGCGGTCGTCCTCACCTTCTCGGGAGCCGAGTGCACGGCACGCGGCCACACGCTCGCGGGGAAGCTGACCTTCCGCTATTCGGGCGGAGAGGACCGGATGGACGTGGCGGTCGACTTCTCCGAGGCGACGATCGACGGGCAGGCCCTGCCGGCGACGGCAGGCTACGGCACCTGTGGGGACGAGAAGCGGGTCTGGGCCAAGGCCGAGGGCGACCTCCCGGAGCTCTCCAGCCTTCCCCGGCTTCACCTGAAGATCGACGCGCTCGTCGCCCTGCGCGAAGGGCTGCCCATCATCGGCGGCACCGACGTCGTCGTCGACGCCACGGGCGTGCTGAGCCGCGACTCCAAGACCGATCAGCTGACCATGGCGAAGGTGAAGTACGGCCTCGGCGAGTACCTTCCCGAGGAGGGGACGGTCACGGTCGCGACCGCCGACGGTCACCGCATCGTCATCACCTTCACCCCGGTGCTATGGAAGCTGGGCCAGGCAACGGTGGTGATTGACGGCAAGGACCCCGTCACCATCCCCATCGTGCACTGAAGAGGTGATGAGCCATCGGCGACCATAGCCGGACCGCTGACGCCCACGCCCCCAGGAGGCAAGGAGGAGGTGATGGTGGGTCACCTGCCGAGGCTGACCGTCACCCGTCTGCTCGAGGCTCCTTGGGGACATCCAGGGCGAATGACGGCTCCCTCGGGCCTTCGATCCACCGGGTGAGCC
>JACRCT010000988.1 GCA_016218885.1 Deltaproteobacteria bacterium
CCTTTTCGCTCGGGCCGGCTTCATCGGCCAGAGCGAAAAGGGGCGACCCTGTAATCGCTCGCGGCTCCATGATTTCACTCGGTCCGTCGAGCCGTTCGATGCTCTAGTTGGCGCCCGGGTGAGGCGACTCGAGCGGCGCTGCCTCGAAAGGGTTCCACGCATGTTCGACCGCGGCTGCCACGCGAAACGAGGGATGCCCGCCGCCCTTCCGCCCCCCGGGTACGAAGAGATCCACCAGTCCGAGTTCGCCAAGATGTTCGGGCGAATCATCGGCACTCGTCTGCTGATCGCCCCCGTGGTCTTCGCACTCCTCGTCGTGTTGGCGCTGTGGGACGGTACGCCCTGGCGACTCGTGGTCCTGATCACCATGGGCTCGGCGATCATCTCCTTGAGCCTCTTCGAGGCGTGCCGCTACCGACGCAGGGGGATGACCCCGCGAGCAGCCGATCTCAACCTCGCGGCGGGCGTCCTCGGGCAGCTCGTGGGCACCTTCGCCACGGGAGGGCTGGAGAGCCCCTTCCTGCCGATGATGCCGCTGATCACCCTCTTCCTGGCCATGATCATGGTCGAGCGCCCCTGGTACTACTGGGCGCTGATCGGCACGCAGCTGATCGCTCCCTGGGCCTTGGCTGCCATCGCCATCGAGGGCTCCGTCGAGAGCTACAACCTCGTGCTGCTGGGGGGGGGGGCGCGGGCGGGACACTCCGACCTGCATCTGTGGACGACCGCGGCAGTGATGAACCTCGCGGTCCTCATGGCCAAAGGTCTGGGACGGGGGCTGCGCCGCATCTTCGACGGCATGCTCTGGCACTCTCTGGAGGCCAACGAGCAGCTGCGCCGGGAGCACGCCGAGCGCTCGCGGGAGCTGGTCGGCCTCTCGGGCGAGATCGCCCATGAGCTGAAGAACCCCATGGCGAGCGTGAAGGGGCTGTCTGCGCTCCTGGAGCAGAACGTCGACGAGGGCAAAGGCGTGGAGCGTCTCAAGGTCCTGCGCCGAGAGGTCGACCGCATGCAGGGCATCCTCGAGGAGTTCCTCAACTTCTCGAGGCCCCTGGTGCCGCTGGCGCTCGAGAAGGCCGATCTCTCCGCTCTCTGTGCCGACGTCGCCGAGCTCCACGAGGGGCTGGCCCGCGGCAAGGGAGTGGAGATCCTGGTCCGGTCCACCTCCGCCCCGGCGCGCTGCGACGCGCGCAAGGTGAAGCAGATCCTCGTGAACCTGGTGCAGAACGCCCTCGACGCCAGCCCTCCAGGCAAGAGCATCGAGCTGGTCTGCGCCAGCGAGGGCGAGCTCTCGAGAGTCCAGGTGCTCGATCGCGGCCCGGGCCTCGCCGAGGGGGTCCGCGGTCGTCTCTTCGAGCCGGGCATCACCACCAAGCCGCGTGGCAGCGGGCTGGGCCTCACCATCGCCCGGGCCCTGGCACGCCAGCACGGCGGCGATCTGGTCCTGTCGGTGCGCGAGGGAGGGGGCTGTAGCGCGCAGCTCACCTTGCCGGTCGAGCCAAGCATGCCGGACGGGCTGGACGCCGCCGCCGCGGCTGATGAGGAGGTAGGGGCATGACGCCGCGGGTGCTGGTGGTCGACGACGATGCCGGGGTCCGCTACACGCTGCGCGAGATCCTCGAGTCCTCGTCCATGGAGGTGGTCGAGGCCGCCGATGGCGAGCAAGCGCTGGAGCGCCTCGAGGCCGAGCCCTTCCAGCTGGTCATCTCCGACCTGCGCATGCCGCGGGTCGACGGCCTGGAGCTGCTCAAGCGGGTCAAGGCCCGGCCGCAGGCGCCGCGGGTGATCCTCATCACCGCGCACGGCTCGGAGAAGCACGCGGTGGAGGCGATGAAGCTGGGCGCCTTCGACTACTTCAAGAAGCCCTTCGAGATGGAGGACCTGCTCGCGGTGGTGCAGCGGGCCTGCGAGACCGCCCGGCTGTCCTTGGAGAACGAGCGGCTGGCGGGCGAGCTCAACCTCTCCAAGTCGCTGGTCTTCGCCTCCCCGGCCATGAGCCGGCTGGCGGTGCTCATTGCGCGCGTGGCGCCGCGCGACGTCACCATCCTCATCACCGGCGAGAGCGGCACCGGCAAGGAGCGCGTGGCCGACGCCCTGGTCCGCGCCAGCAAGCGGGCGAACAAGCCCTTCGTGCGCTTCAACTGCGCGGCGGTCACCGCCGAGCTCGCCGAGGCCGAGCTGTTCGGGCACACCAAAGGGGCCTTCACCGGGGCGGTGCGGGCTCGCGCGGGGCTCTTCGGCGAGGCCGATGGCGGGACCCTGCTGCTCGACGAGGTGGGCGAGCTCACCCCCAGCCTGCAGGCCAAGCTCCTGCGCGTGCTGCAGGAGGGAGAGGTGCGACCGGTGGGGGAGGACAAGCCCAAGCGCGTCGACGTGCGCATCCTGGCGGCGACCCACCGCGACCTGAAGGCCCGGGTGGCCAGCGGCGAGTTCCGCGAGGACCTCTTCTTCTGCCTCAACGTGGTCCACCTGCACATCCCGCCCCTCAGGGAGCGGCCCGAGGACGTCGAGGTGCTCTCCCGCCATTTCCTGGACCTGTTCACCGAACGCTTCGGGGCCGGTCCCCTCAAAATCACCCCCGAGCTGTTCGACCGGCTGCGCGCCTGCCCCTGGCAGGGCAACGTGCGCGAGCTGGAGAACGCCATCGAGAGCATGGTGGCCCTCTCGGTCGAGGGAGAGCTGGACTTGAGCTCCCTGGTCAGCGGGCCGTCGTCGGCGCCGGCGCATGCGCTGGGGCTCAAGCAGCGCGTCGAGGCCTACGAGCGAGGCCTCATCGTCGAGGCGCTCAAGGCCTCCAAGGGCAACCGCAGCGAAGCCGCCCG
>JACRCT010000989.1 GCA_016218885.1 Deltaproteobacteria bacterium
CCAGCGAGATCTCCAGGTGGAAGACGTGCTCGCCGTGGCACTGGAAGCGGAAGTGGCCGGGCTCGATGACGCCCGCGTGCACCGGACCGACCGCCACCTCGTGGATCTCCTCGCCCTCCACCCGGAAAAACTCGGTGATCCTCACCGTCGGCTGCTCTCCCTTGGGCCGGCCCCAGGCGTCGTGGCCGGGGCGGCGGGAAGGGTGGACGCTGACAGATGCTCTCGCTGAAGAGGCGTGCTATCGATCTCGCGCGACTGGATGCATCACCCTTCAGGGCACTTACCGGCAGCTCGGAACGGATGACCAAAATGAACACATCGAGGTTGCTTCGGACGGCAATCTTCGCAGTCGCCTCAATCAACCTTTCGGGATGCGTAGCCACCGTTGCCGAAAGCTTCAGACAAAACGGAGCCCGTCGGGCCGCGTTCGACCTTCAGTGCCCCGCCTCGGAACTCAAGCTCGTGGCGCTGGGCAAGCGCCTCGATGACCCTGGTGTCGATGGAAGCGAAATCGGGGTCCAAGGATGCGGGAGGCAGGCCGTCTACGTGAAGATGTTTGCCCCGGGTGGCGGCCCCTGGATCCTGAATAGCGTGGAGGTCAGGCAACCGCAGACCACGCCACCGAGCTCTAGCCTGCCCTGATTAGGCTGCGTTTGGCCCCATGAGGTGTTCATCGAGCAGATGGTCGATGTCCAAGGCCGATAGGCAACCAAAAGCCCGGTTGCCTCGAGTGTAACGGTGGGGAGGATAGCCGGGGACCAAGGCGCTGTGCCTGGCCTAGAGGCCTCAAGTACCGCGGGGCGCTGAGGCAGATCCGGATTCGGCGGCTTGCCGCTCCAGGCGGCCGATCAGCAACAGCAGGCCGTCGAGGATGGTGTAGGGGTGGGGCGGGCAGCCGGGGATGAACAGGTCCACGGGGAGGAGGTCGCCCACGCCATTGTGGACCTCGGGGTGGCCCAGGAAGGGCCCGCCGGAGATGGCGCAGGCGCCCACGGCGATGACGATCTTCGGCGGCGGCAGGGCGTCGTAGGTCTTCTTGAGCGCCAGCTCTCATGTTCTCGGTGACCGGCCCGGTGACGAGCAGGTCGTCGCCGTGGCGGGGCGAGGCCACCACCTGGATCCCGAAGCCGTCGAATCCCACGCCTCCGGGCCGCACCAGCCTCCGGCGGAAGCGGTTGCCGCACAGCTGCGCAGTCATGTTCAGGAAGTCGCCGCGCAGCCGCCCGCAGTACGACGCGGTGGGCAGGTAGCCGACGTCGCCCGCCAGCGCTCCCAGATCGCCAGTGTGGTTGGCCAGCCGCTCCAGCTCGAGCCCCATCGATCTCGACGCAGCCACCGGAGCAAAGGCCCTTGCATCTCCGGTGGCCGAGGCCATGGTGGCGGCTGAGTCGGAAGAAGAAGAGGCGTGGAACACACCTGGCTTGATCGTTCAGGCGTTGCGTGCAACGTCACGCCCATCGGTATCGAAGCCCAGGCAGCTTCTCGCCCTTGGTCTCGTAGAAATCTGTGTCGGGCTGGCGATTGCTGTCGCGGGAGGCGTACTTGCTCGCCTCATCGTTATTGGGACCGGCATTGCGTCCAACATCTTCGGCTTGCCAGCCATCTACGGGCTGTTCGCCAACTTGTACACGAGCCCGTTGCTGACCAACTCCCAGTTGCCGGTTCCGGAGCGCAGCTTCCCGTCTGCCGCGACGTACCCGCCGACGCCCTCGGGGAAGCAGATAGCGCCTTCGCAGATGTACCGGGGCACGCAGAGGTTGAGGTAGTTGGGCGCGGTCGGCGTGTCGCGGATCTCGGCGCACTGGAAACCGGAGTGGGCGCTGTCCGGGAGCATCTTGGTCGCGTACACGCGGTTGAAGGCGACCGGACCATTGAGGAGCTTGGAGCGGTTGGCCCAGGTCGTGGCGACGGTGTCGTAGGGCAACCCGTTGGCGGTCCAGGAAGCGGCGGCGCTCTTCACTGCGGCGACGGCGGTGGTGCCGATGCCGCTGGAGTTTGCGTACTCGGCGGCCGTGGCCCAGGTGCGCGAGCCGTCCGCGAGGCGCGGCTTGCCCTGGTAGGCCACCAGGCGGCCCTTGTCGGGCAGCGCGCCCATCTCGCTGAAGCGCGCCCGGTTCATGAAGTCGACGGCATGGCACTCCTCGACCTGCGTGAACTTCACGGTGTCGTAGGTGCCGCCGGTGGCGACGCAGCCGCTAGGGTCGGGCTCGGGGGTCGGGCCGGGAATGAGCTGCGAGTCCACGTAGCGCTTGAGAGCCGTCAGGGCGACGGTGCCAACGTTCTTGGTCGCGGCCACCTGTTGGATGGAGGTGAAGGGCCGCGGCGCGTCGTGCAGCGAGAAGTAGGCCGAGCTCGAGAGGCCGACCTTGGGCATCTCGGCGTCGAAGCGGTTGTTGAGCAGGTCGAGTACCTCGGCGACCTCGGCGTCGGAAAAGGTGACGCTCTCGACGGTGACCTTTTCGCCGGTCGAGGGAGTGGGATCCGGGGTCGGCGTAGAGCCGTACTTGGCGACGGCGAACTTCTCGATCGCGGCGATGGCGGGGGTGCCGACGTAGGCGATCGCGTCCAGCTCGTCGACGGTATCGAAGGGGTTGTCGTCGCCGGTGCCGAGCGCGCCGTCGGCGCCGTGCACGTGATCGACGATGCCCTTGGCCGCGCGGCTGTCGAGCCCGACGTCGTTGTCGAGGACCTCGACCGTCGCGTCGGCGCAGTTGACGAACTGGAGGACGAGGTCGGTGCGCAGCTCGGAGCCGCCCGTATAGGTCAGCTCGCCGTTGTCGACCAAGCCGCTGCCGCAGGAGGCCAGGAGGACGGCAAAACCTAGAATCGAAAGCCGAACCATCGAACCCCCTCGGGACTCCGCAAGGGTGGAAAGGGTGGGAGGGAAAACCACATTGTCGGACGCACGGCAAGTCAAGTTGCCGCGCGTCGCGCAACCGTGGGAAGTTGCTTAGGAAAGTCGGTCAGGATGCAGTCTGGGCCTTCGCCGCGGCCCCGCAACGAAGAAGCCCGCTCCGCGGACGGGGGCCGCGGGGTGGGGCTTCGAAGCGACGGGACTACCGGTGGACGAGCTGCGTGCCTGCCTTCACCGCTTGGTGCACGCGGCCTGGTGCCGCAAGGCGCTGCAGCCGCAGGCGCTAAGGGAAACAAGCGGCCTTCTGCGCGAGAAGTCCCGCCCGGGGTCCACCGGACCCAGCGCCGGTCGGCGAGTCCGGAAGCCTGATCTGGCGGGATGCCCGGGCTTGAGATGGCACGGAGGCTTACACACCACCCGATCGCCGGCGCAAGTGGCGCTTGGCGTCGGGTCCGGAAGCGTGCTACGGCGAGTCGGGGTACTGCTCGTCGATGCCCGAGTAGTCCGGCGGCAGGTCGAAGCTCTCCTGCGTCGGTATCCCGTCGATCAATCGGCCATGATCCTCATCCGCTGCGAGACCGGCGATGATGTGCAGGTGGAGGGAGACAGCCTCGTGGGTGCGAAGCTAGTCGGGCTGAATCTGCATCGCGCACTACTGGAGCGCCAAGACCTGCGTGGCGTTGATCTTTCCGACTCCGATCTTCGCTCAGCCTGGCTCGAGGACGCGAACCTCGAGCATGCCAATCTCACCCGCACGAAGTTGCCTGCGTGCAACGCATCTCGGGCCAGCTTCGTTCGAGCGAACCTTTCGGAAGCCTTCATGCGCAGCGGGGTCTTCGAGGGAGCCGACTTTACGGAAGCTGACTTGAGCAATGCGAACTTAGGCCGCTCCTGCTTTGCCGGAGCCGTTTTCGATGGCGCCGATCTAAGGGCCTTCAACCTTGCCGAGGCCGATCTGAAGGGCTCGCGTGCGAACGGCTTAACGAAATGGCCCTCCGACTTCGATCCGGTTGCGCATGGCGTGCTGCTTCACTGACGATGGTCCCGGGGGCGGTGGTGTCAGTATCCGTATCCAGGAGCAGCACGCCTGTGGACTTGTGCGGCCGCCCCTGCTGTCGGGAGGCCCACTGCTCCTCAGGCACGGACCCACAGGGTCCACATGCCTGACTACTGGTGCAGTAGGCGGGTTGGGCTGGGCGAGTTGCGCCACGTGGCGCAACTCATCTTCAGAGCGGGACTTACGCGACCGGCACCGCTCGTGCGCCCTGGCGGAGGATGCCTCAAGTACCGCGGGGCGCCTCCGAGGCAGCGCCGGCCGCGGCAGCGGCTCGCCGCTCCAGGCGGCCGATCAGCAGCAGGAGCCCGTCGAGGATGGTGTAGGGGTGGGGCGGGCAGCCCGGGATGAACAGGTCGACGGGAAGGAGGTCGCCCACGCCATTGTGGACCTCCGGATGCCCCACGAAGGGCCCGCCGGAGATGGCGCAGGCGCCCACGGCGATGACGATCTTCGGCGGCGGCAGCGCGTCGTAGGTCTTCCTGAGCGCCAGCTTCATGTTCTCGGTGACGGGCCCGGTGACGAGCAGGCCGTCGGCGTGGCGCGGCGAGGCCACCACCTGGATCCCGAAGCGGCCCAGATCGAACGCCAAGGTCCCCAGCACGTTGATGTCGGCCTCGCAGGCGTTGCAGCCCCCGGCGCTCACCTGGCGCAGCTTCAAGGAGCGCCCGAACAGCTTGCGCAGCCGCTCCTCGAGCGCGCCGGCGGGGATCATGGCCCCGTCGCTCAAGAGGTCCGCGCGAGAGCGGGCGGCGAGCCGGTGGTCGCGGCTGAATTGCAGGGCCTGGGTCGGACAGGCCTGGGTGCAGTCGGTGCAGAACAGGCAGCTTCCGAGGTCCACCCGGGGCTTCCCCGAGTCGACGGCCACGGCGCCGGTGGGGCAGGCCTCGACGCAGGCGCGGCACCCCGCGGGGCACTTGGTGGGGTCGATGGCCGGCAGGCCCCGGAAGCGATCAGGAAGGACCGGCGGCTGCTTCGGGTACTTCGCCGTGCGGTGGCCCTGCTGCAGTCGGGTGAAGAGGACGTTGAACATGGCGGCTTGGTCCCTGTCCCTACAAGTCGTGCCCGCAGTAGGAGAGGTTGAAGCTCTTGTTGCAGAGCGGGAAGTCGGAGATCTGCTGGTCGCGCA
>JACRCT010000092.1 GCA_016218885.1 Deltaproteobacteria bacterium
CGTGCGGCGATCTCCAGGACGCGCTGGGGCAGGTGCTTGACCTCGATGCGGCTCCCCTCTGCGGAGATGAGCGCGCGCTCGATGATGTTCTTCAGCTCGCGCACGTTGCCGGGGTAGTCGTAGGCCATCAGCCTCTCGGCGACCGCCTCACTCAGGGGCTCGACCTCCTTGGCCAGCTTCTCGGCGAAGAAGGCGCGGAAGTGCTCGGCCAGCACCAGGACGTCGTCGCCGCGCTCGCGCAGCGGCGGGATGACCACCGGGAAGACCGACAGCCGCTGGTACAGGTCCTGCCGGAAGCAGCCTTGCTCCACCAGCTCACGCAGATCGCGGTTGGTCGCCGCCACCACGCGCGCTCGCAGCGGGATCTCCTTGCTCGAGCCCACTCGCCGGAAGACCCGGCTCTCCAGCACGCGCAGCAGCTTGCCTTGCAGCGCGCTGCTCATGTCCCCGATCTCGTCGAGGAAGGCGGTCCCGTCCCGGGCCTCCTCGAAGGCCCCGGCGCGCGACTGGTCGGCGCCGGTGAACGCGCCTTTCTCGTGCCCGAAGAGCAGGCTCTCGGCGAGGTTCTCGGGCAGCGCCAGGCAGTCCACCGCCACCAGCGGGCTTGCCTCCGGGCGCGACGCCGAGTGGAGGAACCGGCAAGCCACCTCCTTGCCTACTCCGGTCTCGCCGTTGATGAGCACGGTGGTCTCAGGAGAGCGGGCGGTCTTCTGCAGCTGCGCCACCACCTCCGCCATCTTCGGCGAGCGCCCCAGCAGCGTCTGCCGCGGCAGGTCCTGGCCTGTGCCCGCGGCCCGCCGCAGCTCCTCGCGCCGCTGCAGCTCGAGCACCCGCTGCACCAGCGGCTGCAGGCTCGTCTCCTTGACCAGGTAGTCGTCCGCGCCCAGGCGGATGGCCTCCACCGCGTTGGGGATGGTCTGGTACGCGGTCATCATGATCAGGGCGGCGCCGTGCTGGCGTGCCAAGAGCAGCGGGATGAGCCGCAGCCCGTCGTCGTCGGGGAGCCGGTGATCGAGCAGGATGGTCTGGTAGCGCTGGCTCTCGGCCTTGTGCAGCGCCTCGCGGGCGCTGAAGGCCAGCTCGCACACCACCCCGGCGCGCTCCAGCTCGCGGCGGATGGCCTGGGCGTACAGCTCCTCGTCGTCCACCACCAGGGCGGTGAAAGGCACCTGGGCGGGCGCGACCTTGCTCATGAGTGTGCTCCGTGGCGCAGCCTTCGTGGCAGCACCACCGTGGCCCGGCAGCCGCCCTCTTCGCGGTTGCGGATGGACACCAGCCCCCCGTGGGCCCGCGCGATCTTCTGGCAGACCGCCAGCCCCAGCCCGGTGCCGTTCTTCTTGGTGGTGAAGAACGGCCGGAAGCAGTCGTCGGCGGGGGCCGTCAGCCCGGGGCCATGGTCATCGATGTGGATGGTCACCGCCCCTGGCTCGGCGGTGGCGCTGCAATGAACCTCGCCCTCGGGCGGCGAGGCCTCGAGCGCGTTGTGCAGCAGGTTGAAGAGCACGTGCTTGAGCGCGTCGTGGTCGGCAAGCACGCTCACCCCGGGCTCGACGCTCGAGGTCACCTTCTTGCCGGCGACCCGGTAGGCGCCCTCCAGCAGCCGGCGCGCGTCCTCCACCGCCCGGGCCAGGTCCACCTCGGCGAACGACATGTCGTGCCGCGCCGCGAGGTAGTCCTTGAGCGTCATGTCCAGGCGCACGATCTCCCGGCCGAGGGAGGCGAGGATGTCCCGATGCTCCCGCGCCACCGAGGGGTCGCGCGCCAGCGACTCGAGGTTGGCTCCGATGGCCACCAGCGGGTTGCGCACCTCGTGGGCCAGCTGCGCCGCCAGCTCGCCCATGCTGGCCATGCGCTCCTGCTTGACGAGGCGGTCGCCGTCGTCTTCGCCCGCCTCGCCGTGGTCGGCGGCCTTGCGGATGAGCAGCAGGAAGCCCACCGCCTCGTCGTTGTCGCCGACCAGCAGCAGGGCCTCGACGCGCGCCGGCGCGATCGTGCCGTCCTGCTGCACGATGGTGGCCGACTCCTCGCTGTACGGATTGGAGAGGTCGAGCACCTGCTGGCTGAGGATGGCCTCGATCTCCCGGGGGCTGGCGAAGAGCTCTCCGATGGGCCGCCCCACCAACGCCGAGGGGCGGTAGCCCAGCACCGCTTCGATCGCCTGGTTGGCCGAGGTGATGCGCAGCTGGGGATCGACGCACAGCGAGGGCACGGCGTCGCCCAGGGTGAGCTGCAACAGCTGGTTCTCGAGCGAGACCGCGGCCTCCGGGGGGCGCTGCTGGCGCACCAGCACCGCGGGGGCCTCGCCGACGCGGAAGGGCACGATCTCGGTGCGCTTGTCGCCGCTGGCCCGGGCCTGCACGGTGCCCGAGGAGCCGACGCGCTGGACCAGCTCGGCGATCATCTCGGGGGAGGAGGCGCTGTGCGCGCCCAGCCCCAACAGCTGCCCGCCTTCGCCCAACAGGTAGTAGTCGGGTCCGCCCACCCGCAGGTCGGCGAAGAGCTGCTGGCTCTGCCCCATCATGTCGTTTTCGAGGATCTCCCCGATGCGCCGCGCGTAGCGAACGATCACCTCGCGCTGCTGGCGGTTGAAGGGGTGCAGGCCGTCCTTCTCGATGACCAGCACCCCGTAGCTGCGGCTGCCCGAGAGCAGGGGCACGCAGATGAAGCGGTGGTCGCCGATGAGCCGCGACATCTGGCTGGTGACGATGGAAGGGAAGGCCGTACCCACCAGCTCGGCGAAGGAGGAGGTCTCGAGCGGCTTCTTCTCCTTCCACGAGCGGTAGACCAGGCTGTCCAGCGCCTGCTTGACCGGGAAGACGAACTCTCCCATCCGGTTGCCCAGCACCTTCTCGACCGAGCGCACGATGGGATGCGCACCCGCCATGGTGCCCAGACGGATGCCTATCTGCTGCGACTTGTCGTTGATGAAGACCAGGTTCGTCGAGCCGCAGCCGAGGATCTTCGCGGCGCCGCGGAGCACGGCGCCCAAAAACTCCTCGAGGGTCGTCGCGCGTACGTCCATTGGGCCGGCCATGCTAGCCCGC
>JACRCT010000974.1 GCA_016218885.1 Deltaproteobacteria bacterium
CGATCGACTTGATGATCCGGTCGCCGGCCAGATTCCGCTCCCGCGTGGTGAACGGCGCCCGGGCCCGCCGCGCCTCCTGGACGACGTCGGCGTCCCGGATGGCCCCCGCCGCCGCCTTCATCGCGTCGATGTCGGTCGACAACAGCCCCGCAGCCCGAAACTCGGTGGGGTTCGACGCGGCGCGCGCGACCATCTGGTCGATCATCGCCAGGACGTTCTTCACGCTGGTCTGGTTGCTCTTCGTGCCGATGCCCCACGCCTTCCGGACGTCCGCGGCGTCGGCCGTCCGCTTCACCGCCATGCGGATGGCCGTGACCCGCGCCCAGCCCTCGGCCAACCGCTCCTGCTGAGTCGCCGTCGCGACCTGCGCCTCCTTCTTCGTCTCAATCGCCCGCGGGACCAGCCCTCCCAGGCCGGTGATGTCCGCCTCGAGCTCGTCCAACTTGCCCACCACCAGCCGCACGGCCAGCCCGTGCGCCCTCGCCATATCCAACGCCTTCAAACCGGTCTGAATCAGGTCCTCGAAACTCACCCTCGGCTTCTGAAGTCGCGCCATTTTGCCCTCCCTATTCAGTTTCTTGTCCCCAACCTCCCATGATCATATTGAAATAGCTAGCCTATTTCTGCCGTTGGCGATCCAGCGGCTCGACTTCCCGAGCCATTCCCGCGACTTCCCGGGCCTGTCCCGCGGCTTCCCGGGCCTGTCCCGCGGCTTCACGAGCCTGTCCCGCGGCTTCACGAGCCTGTCCCGCGACTTCCCGGGCCTGTCCCGCGTCTTCACGGGTCGATCCCGCGGCTTCACGGGTCGATCCCGCGGCTTCACGGGTCGATCCCGCGGCTTCGCGGGTCAATCCCGCGGCTTCACGGATCAGTGCCGCGGCTTCACGGGTCAGTGCCGCGGCTTCACGGATCAGTCCCGCGGCTTCGCGAGTGGTGTCGGGAGGTGGATTAGCCGGCGATGTGCTCGCCGCCGTCGATGCCCAGGACGTTGCCGGTCAGCCAGGCGGTCTCGGGACGCGCGAGCGCGGCGACGCAGCGGGCGACGTCCTCGGGCGTAGTGATGCGCTTCGACGGGTTGCGCCGCGCGGCCGCTTCGAGCAGCGCCTCGCACCCGGGGATCTTCCGGAGGGCCGGCGTGTCGGTCACGCCCGCCCGGATGGCGTTGACCGTGATCCCCACCGGCGCGAGCTCGTAGGCCAGCTGCCGGCAGTGCGCCTCGAGCGCGGCCTTCGCCGCCGAGACCGGTCCGTAGGAGGGCCAGACGGTCGTGGAGCCCTCGGAGGTCATGGCGTAGATGCGCCCGCCGCCGACCATCAGCTTCCGGCGCACCAGCTCCTGCGTCCAGTAGACGAGCGAGTTCGCCATCACGTCGAGGGTCATCTCCATCTGGGCCTGGGTGATGCCGTCGCCGTCCTCGAGGGGGCAGAAGGGCTTGAGGGTCCCGAAGGCGAGGGAGTGGAAGAGCACCTTCACGGCGCCGGGAGTCTGCCGCTCGCGGAGCTTGAGCTCGATGTGGTCGAGGACCTCGTGGCGCTTGGTGGCGTCGGTGGCGTTGAGGTTGAAGAAGCTGACCTCGCGGCCCAGCGCGCGCAGGTCCGCCACGACCTTGTCGGCCAGGGGCATCGTGGCCTTGCGGTCGAGGTGGACCCCGTAGATGTCGAGCCCCGAGCGGGCGAGCTCGAGAGCGGTCGCGGCGCCGAAGCCGCTCGACGACCCCAGGATGAGCGCCCAGCCGTTCGAGCTGGTCGAGGTAGCCGCCATGGTCGACCTTTCGGTGCCCTCTGCGCGCCGCGCGCCAAGGGGGCGGCATCCTAGCGAGCCGCGATTCGGAAAGTAAAGGCAGCGTCGCCCTCCGCAGCGCGCGCGACCTCGCGCTTCGAACTCCTGTCCATCGTCAGGGGGACCGCTGCATGCGGCTCATCGTCCGGGCGATCGCCGCCAGCTGCCCGAGCCGCTGCCCTCCCCTGCCTTCGCCCAGGGCCGGTGCCTCCACGCCGATCCGGGCGCAGTACTCGGCCATGGTCCCCGGCGACCGGCGGGTCACGTCGCCGGCGACCTTGCGCAGGTTCACCCGCGTCTGCGGCAGCCAGCCCCCGGCGTCCCTGGCGAGGTCGAGCACGAACCGCCCCCAGAAGCAGACGACGTCCTGCTCCCGGATGAAGCTGCGCCAGCGCTCCTGGAAGTCGGCCAGGGTCGCTCCCGCGGCGAGCCGCTCAGCGGAGAGCCCCACGTAGACAGGAGTCGACGGCGCGAGCGGGTTGCGCGGGGCGAGGACCGCCTCGAACCGCTCGCCCGTGCCGATGCGGCAGGCGAGCCAGTGGACCAGCTCGTCGGGGTAGGCGCCTGGGCGGGTCCAGCTCCAGGCGTTGGCCTCTCCGACCACGCAGACCAGGTCACCGGTGCGGCGGGTGACGGCGGCAGGGACGCGCGGGATGGGCGGCGCGTCCGCCCACCGGCGCTTGTGGCGGGTGAGGCCTCCGTTGCGCTCGACGGCGTTCTCGACCTGCATGGCGACCATCGCCCGCAGGGGCGCCAGCAGAGCCTGGAACCGTTCCGGAGTGCCCTCCAGGACCCCCAGCCCGTGCGCCAGCGCCTCGAGGGTGGACACGAAGTCGGGTCGCGGCTCGTGGCGGATGACGTCGTATTCGCTCGGGGCAGCCGGGGCGAAGCAGTACCTGGGCAGCCGGCCGAGGGCGGGGCTGCGGCGGACGACCTGGCGCGCCTGGGCCCAGGTGCCGTCCACCACCACCAGCGTGATGGGCCCCTTCGGCACTGCGGCGGACAGATCCTGCGCTCCCGCGCCTGGATAGAGCAGGGCGGCGGGCCTCTCGGGATCGCTCAAGGCGGCCTGCAGCTCGGGGTTGCCGTCGAAG
>JACRCT010000975.1 GCA_016218885.1 Deltaproteobacteria bacterium
GGCCAGGCCGAGCACGCCCGAAAGCGAGCTCAGGCTCTTGGGCGCGGGCTCACTTCCCACCACCGCCACCGAGGGCGAGCCCTGGTAGGTGATCTGGTCCACCTCTTTGCCGCTGTGGATGGCGACCCCGAAGTTCAGGTCGTTGGAGAGGTTGACCTCCATGATCACCGCCTCGATGAAGACCTGGCGGCGCGCGATGTCGAGCTTCTCGATGACGTTGACCAGGTTGCGGTAGTCGCTCTTGCTGGCGATGACCACCAGCGAGTTGGTGCCCTTGTCTGCAGTGATCTTCACCTCGCCGGAGAAGAGGTCGGCGACGGTGGCCGGCCCCTTGGCCCCGCCGGCGGGCGTGGCCGGGCGCGCGCCTGCAGGCTTGTTGATGCCCTGGGTCAGGGAGGCGAGGGTGGAGGCCAGCTCCTCGGCGTTGGCGTTCACCAGGTAGTAGACGTGGACCTGCCCCTCGCCGGGGATGGGCTGGTCGAGGTGCTTGAGCAGCTCGAGGATGCGCCGGAAGGCCTTCTCGTTGGCGATGACGATGATCTTGTTGGTGCGCTCGTCGGCGATGATCTGCGAGAGGCTGGCCGCGCCGCCCTCGTCGCCGGAGGCCGTCGCTGCGGCGGCGGGCGCCGGGGGGGCGCCGGCGGGAGCTGCGGGGCCTCCGGGGGCGATGACCGCCTGGCCCGCGCGCTGCCCGGGCTTCTTGTTCTTCTCCTCGAAGATCTGGCGCAGCTTCTCGGCGATCTCGTTGGCGGCGGCATACTGGATCTGGATGACGCGGATCTCGTCGGCGGAGGTGACGGTGTCGAGCCGCTCGATGATGCGCTCGAGGCGGTGCAGGTTGAGGCCGATGTCGTTGACGATGATGATGTCGGGCGGGAAGGCGATGGTGTCGCCGTCGCGGCTGACCAGCTGCTGGATGACGGCGCGCACCGGCTCCGCCTCCACGTAGCGGAGCTTGAAGAGCTTGGTCACCATCTGCTCGTTGGTGGTGTAGGGCGCGGTCTCGTCGATGAGGGTGGGGATGTTGGACTGCTTGCCGGCGCGCTTCTCGACGATCTTGATGTACTTGCCCGACTGGTAGGTGGTCAGGCCGTTGGCGTCGAGGGCCGCGAGGAAGGCCGCGTAGGCCTCGTCGGCGGAGACGCCCACCTTGCCGTGCTCCGGGCCGACGATGGTGATCTTGCCGCGGATGTTCTCCGGCAGGATGAACAGCTTGCCGGTCATGTCGGAGATGGTCTGCACCAGCTTGTCGATCTCGACCTTGTCGAAGTCGAGCTGGAACAGGCCCTTGGCGGCGAGGCGCTTGCGGTCGGGGCCCTTGGCGTCCTCGGGGGTGACCACCGCAGGAGGCTCCCGGGCCGGCTTGCTCGGCGTGCCCGGCGCCGGCTTGGGCAGCTGCACGTTGATGGGCGGCGGGGGTTTGGGCTGGGCGGCCACGGCGTGGGCGCCCAGCAGGGCGGAGAGCGCGGCGACGAGGGTGGGGCGAAGCAAGCGTTGCATGGTCTTTGGGGGGCGTCTTTGGGGTGAACAGAGGAAGCTGCGGTCGCGGCGGCCTGCTACTTGACGTTGTAGGTCTTGCGCACCGGGCTGCCGTTGCGGTCGACCTCGATCTCGATGCGGTTCGATTCCTTCAGCTTGGTGTAGACCTCCAAGGCCTTGTCCGGGCTGTTGATCTCGAAGCCGTTGATGCGGCGGATGATGTCGCCGTTCTGGATGCCGATCTTGGTGTAGAGCGAGTCGGGGCGGATGGAGAACAGCTTGAAGCCGGTGGCCACGCCGTCCTTGAAGGCGGGGACGATGCGGGCCTGCATGGCGATGTCGTTGAGGTTGCCCAGCGCCTTGTTGATCTCCTCGCGGGGGATCTCGTAGGAGTCGGCGCCGGTCTCCTTGATGCCCTGGCCCACGCCGCTGGCCGGCGGAGTGTTGGCGGCGAGCGTGGCGTGGATGGCCGGCTTGGCGTCGGCCACCGGGCCCTCGCCGTTGCCCGCCTCGTTGTCGATGTACTCCTTGCGGCCGTTGTTGTTGATGATGACCCGCCGGAACTCGATATCCAGGACCTCGGCGGTGAGGAGCTTGTCGCCGACCATGTAGACGTTGGCCTCGTGCGAGGTGACGTCCTCGATGTTGGCGATGGACCACTCCGGGTGGTTCATGGAGACGGTGGTGGCGAGCAGCCGCACCCGCAGGCCGCTCTTGACCGGCTCCTGGCTGTCGAGGTCGGGCAGGGCGGGCGCGGCGTCCTCCGCGGCGATCTCCTCCGGCTTGGGCAGCTCGATGCCCGTGACCTTGGAGACGGCCTCCGCGGAGAGCGCCACCTTCTGCACCATGGAGCTCAGGGCGGAGGGGGCTGCCGCGGCCGACGGGTTGGCGTCGGGCTTGGGCGCGATGGCCGCGCCCAGGAAGGTGTTGGCCGTCTTCGCGGCGAAGTAGGAGGCGACCAGCAAGAAGAGCAGGTTCACGACCCAGAAATACTTGCGGAAGAAGAGTTCCATGGTGCGGGGCCCATCAACCGCGGATGCGGTACTCCAGGCGCTGCGAGGCGCCGTTACGTTCCAGCTCCACCTCGATCCGCGAGGCGTCCTTGAGGCGAGAGAGGACCTCGAAGAGCTTCGTGGGATCGTTCACTTCGAATCCATTGACCCGGCGCACGGTGTCGCCCTGGGCGATTCCTATCTTGCCGAGGAGGGCGTCGGGCGCCAGGCGCTGCAGCCTCCAGCCCTGGATGGCGCCGCCCTTCGTGGCCGCCGTCCAGCCCATCTTTGGAATCTCGGGGGCGGGATTGGCGATGACCGTGAGAATTGCCGAGCGCTCGATCTCGTAGACGTTGGCGCTCACTCGGGTCACGCCGGCCAAGGCAGGCGGAGCAGCGACGGAAGGGACTGGAGGGAGAAGCGGGTTCGAGGCGAGGCTGCTCTCGAGGTCGATGACCTCGTGCCGGCCATCGCGCTCGACGGTGACGCGCAGCCGCTCGATGTCCACGATGGTCGCGCCGCCCTGCAGCAGGTCGCCAATGGCGAAGACGCCGGTCTCGCGGCTCTGGAGATCGTGCAGGGTGGCAAGCGAGAAGCCGGGAACCGAGGAGACCGAGGTGCCCAGCAGCCGCACCGAGAGCGGCGACACGACCGCCGGCTCGGGCGGAGGCGTGGGCAGGGGCTCGGCGGTCCCCAGCGGGAGCCCCGTCACCTGGGCCACGGCCTTCGCATCGAGCGCGGGTCGGGCTTCTGTCACCGGCCGGGCGCCCTGCAGATGGGGGAGCGCAGGCATCCGCAAAGGCAAGCTCGCGAGCACGCTCACCGTCGCCGCACACAGGAAGGCCGCGCCGGCGACGAACGCCAGATCGACCATCCAGAAGCAACGGCGCAGCGCGATCGACATCGGGTAGAGGCCTCCTGCGGCGTGGAAATGCGGTCCGGGAACACGTCCAGAGCAACTTCCATGCCCTGGCGGTTGCCTGGTGGTGTGGGCTTCAAGGATGCGGAACAACAGAAGAAAGTCGGCGACCCAAAGAGGCCGGAATCGTCCAGGAGGCTGGCGAGGAGGCTTGCCTGCCAATTTGTCAAAGCGGCAGGGTGTCCCTGGGACAAAGCGACGAACGCTGCTTGGACCAAAAAATGGCCTGAAATCGAGTCGGTCAGCGGCTCGCAGCTCATGTTTTTGGGGGGCCGAAGCGCTCGAGGTAGCGCTTGAGGTGCACCTTGCGCAGCGTCGCCCGCGAGCTCATGAACCGGACTTTGCCGAAGACGGGTCGCTCGGGGCCCCAGGCGCGGTCGTAGCGTCCGAAGATCCAGAGAATGCCGCTGTAGGAGTTGGGGTCACGGCCATCGAGCGCGTACTTGTTGTTGAGCTCGATGAGGGTCGCGAGGGCCTCCTGCGGCGAGCGGGTCCATTCCAGGACCTTCTTGCCCCAGAGCATGCGCAGGTAGTTGTGGATGCGTCCCTCCCGAACGAGCTGCCGCTGAGCCGCGTTCCACAGGGGATCGTGGGTCTGAGCGGCTTCGAGCTCGGCGAGGTCGTAGATCGCCTCGCGGCGGTCGCGGGCGTGCTCGTGGAGCGTGGCCAGGCTCCAGGCGGGCAGGGACGAGAGCTCGGCGACATCGTCCCGGTGGGAGCAGTAGTTGAACCCCAGCTCGCGCCAGGTGACGAGCTGGTCGAGGAAGGCCTCGGCGTTCTCCGAGAAGCCCCACCCTCCGCGGGCGCCTCCCAGGGCGCGGGTCGACAGGCGTCGAGGCGTCCATCCCTCGCGTGCCGCGAGCGCCGCAAGGATCTCGTGAGCGGACAGGTGTCCGAAGTGCAGGTAGGGCGAGAGGCCGCTCGCCGCGTCGGCGTCGGGGTCATTGCGCTCGCAGACATAGCGATCGAGCCGCTCGTCGAGGAAGCGTCGCAGGGCCTCGCGCCCCGCCTGCGCTCCGCCGCCTACCCCAGGGACTGGCCCGACCCGGTGGTCGATGGGCAGGTGCTCGAGGCCGTGCGCGCCGTTGCCGCCGAGCAGGGCCTGGGAGGCCAGGGGCCAGCGCGACGCGATCCCCCGCGGGGGCCGGTCGAGCACAGGGATACGCAGCCCGGCCAACGGATCGGCCTTGGGTGTCGCCTCCAGATGCTCGCCGAGGTGACGCTGCAGATGGAGGCGGAAGGAGCGCGCGGTGGAGAAGACCCTGTCGGTCGCGCGCATGGGGAACAGGCCGTTGGAGTCGACCTTCTCGAACCGCACTGGGATCTGTGGCGCCGCGGCCTGCACTGCGAGGGGGTGGAAGAACTCCGGGAAGTCGTCGGTGACGACGACGCAGGCGCGCGAGGCCAGCTGCGCGAGGAGGCGGCGACCGGCGCCGCGGCCAGGCTCGAGGTAGGGCAGGTAGAGGATGCCCGCCCTCCGGTAGCGAGAGGCGTTGATACCCATCCCGTCGAGGAGGAAGCGGTGGAAGCGATCGCAGGCCCAGCGGTAGCCGATGCGGACCGCCTCCAGCACCACCAGCGGCCGGTGAAGCTCGCGGCACCAGTCGAGCGCTCGCTGCAGCGCGAAGTTGTGCCCGGTGCGGCGGAAAGCCGTGCACCAGTACAGGACGTAGGCGCCCGCGCCGCGCGGCTCGCGCTCGTGGACGGCCTGGATTCGGATCGGGGGCACAGAAGAAGGGGCGGGCAAGGGAGCGATCCTCTAGAAGGCCTCGGCGATCGAGCGATGCTGCCCTCAACATGCCCCAATACCTGGAAGTGGCCACCGGCGAATCAGCTCGAACCTGGGGTGGCTCCTGACGGGCTGGGCCCATACCGGTGCAGGCCGCCCTTCGCGCCAGGTCGGCAGGCGGTATAGGGTGGCGAGCGGTTGTGAAACCTGAGTACCCCGGAGGGAAAATGCACTCTCGCCTGATCCTCTCTGTCGCCCTGATGCTGTCTTCGGCCTCCGCCTTCGCCGGCTTGCCGGACAAGCCGGGCTGCACCGACCATCCGCTCTTCCCGACCCGGATGCCCAACTACCGCATCGAGAACTGTAGCGTGAAGGAGTTCGACGCCCTTTCGCTCTTCGTCGCGAAGGGGCCCAAGCGCACGGTGGAGGGGAGGGTCACGACCATCACCTACGCGGTCGTGGATCGTAAGGACGAGCAGAGCGGCCTCGCGGTGGTGCGCAACTATGAGAACGCGCTCACGAAGATCGGCGGGACCATTGCAGCCTCCGAACCGCAGCGCAGGATGAACGGCTCGGCGACGGTGGACGGAAAGGAAGTCTGGGTCGAGGCCGAGAGAGGCAACGGAAAGATCTGGCTGCGCATCGTGGAGAAGCAGGCGATGGCGCAACACATCGTGGCCGACGCCGCCTCCTTCGGGAACGACCTCAAGGCCACCGGGCATACCGCGGTCTACGGCATCTTCTTCGATACCGGTAAGTCGGTCTTGAAGCCGGAGTCCACGCCCGCGCTCGAGGAGGTGGCGAAGCTGCTCGCCGCCGACCTGGCTCTCAAGCTCTGGGTCGTCGGCCACACCGACTCAGTCGGCGGTGCCGACGGCAACATGGAGCTCGCCCGGGCACGCGCCGAGGCGGTGGTGACCGCCCTGACCGCCAAGCACGGCATCGCGGCCGCGCGCCTGAAGGGCTACGGCGTCGGGCCGCTCGCCCCCGTCGCCTCCAACGACGCGGAGGACGGCAGGGCCAAGAACCGGCGCGTGGAGCTGGTGAAGCAGTAGTCGGCTCCGCGCGTGGCTTGGCACGGTGGGGCGGGAGCGCTCGAGGCCGGCGCCCAGCGGTGGGTGCCTCCTCGAGCCCTCGCCTGTCGAGCAAGCGCCTAGGGCATCGTGCACGCCGGCTGGGGAGCGCAGGCGGCGGTCGCGGGGTCGCAGTATCCCGAGGCGCACTCGAAGCCGTAGTCACAGGCGGCGCCCTCGGGCTGCAGCGTCGCGCAGAGCGAGCCCTCGAGGTCGTCGCAGTAGAGGCCGGAGGCGCACAGCAGCGCCCCTTCGCAGGAGCCGCCCACTCCCGAGTACGCAGTGCAGACCTGATCGCCGAAGCTGCAGTAGGCGCCCGGCACGCAGTCGTCGGTGAACTCGCAGGGCTGGCCCAGTGGGCGCACGGCCTCGCAGGTCTGCACCGCGCCGGTGTCGTTGCAGAACGTCCCCGCGACGCAGCCCAGCGGCTCGGTCACGCACGGCTCCCCGGCCGCCCTCTGAGCGCAGACCTCACGAGGGGTGCACAGACCAGCCGCGCAGACCGCGTCCAAGTGGCAGTCCACGTCGGTGTCGCAGGCCTGCCCCTGAGCCAGCCGCACCGCACACTTTCCGCCACGCCACACCAGGAATCCCGAGCACTGGTCCGGCGAGAACACCTCGAGGTCTTCACCCTCCTGCAGCGGCGCCGCGCAGTGCCCGTCACGGCAGAAGCCGCGGGCGCACTCCTGGCCCCGTCGGCAGGCGACCCCGATGTCCTTCCCGCGCAGGCACACGTCCTGGTCGGGATCGCAGTAGTAGCCACCCTCGCAGGGCAGGTGCAGCGAGGAGGTGGGGAGGTCGCGGCAGGCAGCCCCGGGAGCCGCGCGTGCCGCGCAGACCCGGCAGGTGCGCGACGAAGGGCCGCGCTTGCAGTAGAGCCCCTCGTCGCAGGGCAGCGGCTCACACTGGTCTCCCTCGCCGACATAGGGCGCCGCGAAGACCTGCCCGCAACCAGGTGCACCCAGCCGAGCCCACTGCGCCAGTGGATCCGAGCACTCCAGCGGGTCGGCGACGGCGATGCAGCCGAAGCTCAAGACCGGGTCGGAGCAGGTCACC
>JACRCT010000093.1 GCA_016218885.1 Deltaproteobacteria bacterium
GATGACCACCACCCGCACCAGGCGCTCCTTGAGCCCGCCGCGGGCGTTGATCTCCCGTAGCGCGAGCTCGATCCCCTTGCGAGTCGAGTCGCCGAAGGTGGCCTCGGCCCCCGAGAGCGAGCCGACGACCCCCACCACGAGGTCACTTTTGGCCAGCCCAGAGGCATCGGGGCCAGGCGGGGCCGTCGTCGAGGGAGCGGTGGCTGGCCCGGAGATGGACTGCAGCGAGGCCTTCTGGCATGCCACGGTGCTGAGCGCGACCGCGGCCGCGGCCACGGCGACTTGAATGAGCGTGCGCATGTCCGATCCCCGCCAGGGCTGGTGTGCCCGGAAAGCTCGCGCTTTTTAGGAGGTGGCGAGCGCTTCCGTCAAGGACCGAAGAGTCAGGGGGAGGCCGCTCCGCCGTCGGCCGAGGGGACGGGCGGAGCCTCCAGAGGAAGCGGACCGCCCCTGATCTCTTCGGCGAACCACACTCCCCCCTTGGCGACCCAGCGGATATGCACGCGATCGGTCCGAGTGGTGACCGAGGGCAGCCGGTGCCAGGTCACCCGGGTCACGGTGGTAGCGCGGTCCTCGGCCAGCCGCAGGTCGTCGATCTCGGCCTCGGTGATGCGCAGGTTGTCGTCGTCCTTGGCATCCAGCGCCTTGTCCAACCAGGCGCGCTGGCTCTCGCCCATGAGGATCTGGGAGGCGCCGCGCAGGTCGGGCCCCCAGCGCAGGAAGCGGAAGAAGGTGTCCGAGGCCTCACGCAGGCTGGCGACGTTGGCCACGGCCTTCTTGTGCGAGCAGGCGGCCACGCCCGACAGAGCGGCGACGGCCACGACGGCGATGACGAGGGGGCGCATGCGGTGAGGCTCCAGATTCGGGAAGGGGCCGACCATAGAGGCCCTCAGGGCGTCGTTTCAAGCACCGCGTCCATTTGCTAGCATCTGCCGGCTTCTTCATCAGAGAGTGCGCCGGAGCGTTCATGGCCAAGGGCTTGGTCGAGAAGTATCAGCAGATCCTCGAAAGCGATCCAGGCAGCCTGGTCTTCGTCGAGCTGGCCAAGGCCCTGCTCGATCGCGGTGCGCCCGCCAAGGCAGCCGAGGTCTGCGCTTCGGGCCTCGAGCACCACCCCGAGTCGGTGGTCGGCCGCGTGCTCTGGGGCAAGGCCCTCATCGGCTGCGGGCGGCCCGCCGAGGCGATGGACCAGTTCGACAAGGCCATCGCCATCGACCGGGAGAACCCCTCGGCCTACAACCTCATCGGCGAGGTGCTGCTCCACAAGGGCCTGTTCCGCTCCTCGATCCCCATCCTCAAGAAGGCCGTCGCCCTGCAGCCCTCCGACAACCGGGTGCGCCAGTGGCTCGAGCAGGCCCAGCGCGGAGTGTCTGGCGCGGCGCCTACCAGCCCGACGCCCGACATGACGACGGTGGACCCCGGAGGCGACTCATCGGCGCACGCCGCGGCGACGATGGTCGACATCAAGGCCTACGTCCCGGGCTCGCCAGAGGCCTCATCCCCCGAGGCCAACGAACCGAATCGCTCGGTCCCTCAGCCGGAGACGATGCACGGCATCACCGAAGTGTTTCGGTCGCTCGGGACGACACCCTCTTCGGCGGCCTCCCCGTCGCCCGGCGCTGCTTCTACCGCGGCACCTTCGCCCGCACCTCCTCAGGCGTCCACCGTTGCCGCGACTTCCGGCCGCGAAAGCGTACCCTGGCTCGAGTCTCCCTCCGGCTCAGCGGATCTCGAGGGCAAGACCATCCCCATGGACTCGCGGGTCCCATCCCCCTTACCCGCTCCCTCCCCCGCGGCCTCGCCCGACGACGTGGTGCTGCCGGGCCTGACCGGCGTCTTCCAGTCCTTGTCGGCGCACGCCCAGGAATCGGTGGCAAACCATGCTGCCGCCCTGGCCGCGCAAGGCACGCCTCCAGCCAAGGTCGAGAGCGCCCACCAGCCACCCCCTCAGGCGCCACCTGCTCCTGAGGCCGAGCAACCCGCCAACCAGCAGCAGCCTCGTCCGGCGGTTCCGGCGCAGACCGCCCGCCCATCGCCGACCGAGGCGGTCGACCGGCTTCTACCCGAGCTCGACCTGCCGGCGGCCGAGCCCGAGCCCTCCCCCACCCGAGCACCTCGGCCTCCACCGCCGCCGCGGATCACGCCGAGCGAGCCGTCGATCCAGATCTCTGCCGACCTCTTGGGCCCTCCACCGCTGCCGCCGGGGGGCGCCGCAGAGGATCGCGGCCGGCTGCTGCCCGATTTCCCGTCCCAGCCTCCCACCCCGTCCTGCAGCTCGGATGAGGTCCCCAGCGTCGTCATCGCCCCCGAGGCGGCGGCGGACATCGCTCGCGAATACGAGCGCGAGCTGCGCGAGAAGCTCCTCGCCACCCCGCCGCCCACCTTCTGGCGCAGCCACTGGCTCCCCATCAGCCTCACCGCGGCCTTGGTGGTCGCCGCCGCCGGCGGCTTCGTCATCTACAAAGCCACCCGGGTCCAGAATCGCGGCAAGGACCTCGTCAGCCTCCGCTCCCAGTCGTACCAGTCTCTGGCCCTCAACACGCCCTCGGGGTACCGGCAGGCGATCGAGGTTGCCCAGAGCGCCCTGGCCCTGTCGAACGACCCCGACTCCCAGGCGGCCATCGCCTACGCCAACGCCGCGCTCTATCGTTTCTTCGGCCAGGAGCCGGGCCGCAAGGCGACCGCCGAGAAGCTGCTCCCCGTGATCACCGAGGGCCACCCCGGGTTCGCCCTGGCCATTCCCTACCTCGTCGCCGCGGATCCGATTGCTCTGGAGGCGGCCAAGCGCCTGCTGCTCGGCCCGGGTGCCGAGAAGCTTCCTGCCGGCTTGGAGAGCGCCGAGGTGCACTCCTTGGCGGGACGCCTGCTGCTCTCGAATGGCAAGACCGAGGAGGCGCAGGCCCGCTTCAACCTGGCGAAGGACGCGTATCCCGCCCACGTGCCGACGCTCGTGGCGCTGGGGGATTACCACTTCTCGGCGTCCGAGTTCGAGCAGGCCTTGCAGTGGTATTCCCCGGCAGCCAAGGCCTCTCCCTCGCATGTGCTTGCCCAGCTCGGCGTCGTCAAGTCCAAGCTCGAGCTGGGCGGCGAGAGCAACGACCCCAGCGTCGAGCTCGAGGCGGCAATGAACGCCTACCAGTCGGCCGCGAAGACGCCTTCCGCCTGGCCCGCCGCGCTGCGCATGGATCTCGACTTGGCCGACGGTCGGGTGCTGGCGCTCAAGGGCAAGCTCGCCGACGCCTCTTCGCGCCTCTCGGGTGGAGCCACCGAGCACGCTGAACGGGCCGCCGACTTCTATGAGGCGCTGGGCTCCATCCAGGCGCTCGCCGGCAACTTCGACCAGGCGGAATCGGCGCTCAAGAAAGCGGTCGAGCGGCGGCGCGACGACGTCAATCTGCGCGAGCAGCTTGCCCGCACCTACATCGCTCGCGAGAAATTCGCCGAGGCGCTCAAGGTGACCGAGGGGCGCTTCTCGGAGGACGACCGACAGCTGCACATCGTGCGCGGGTTGGCGCACCTGGAGGCAGGCAACTACTCGAAGGCGCGCGAAGAGCTGACGGCGACTGCCCGGAACGGGAAGGTCCCCGCCGAGGCGGCCATCTACCTCGCGGTGGCGGACGCCGCCACCGGCAAGCGCGACATGGCGCGCGTGGTGCTGCGCGAAGCCGCCAAGGCCACCAAGGGCCGCGGCACGGCCCACATGGCGCTCGGCCGCTTGCTGGCCGAGGACGGCAAGGAGGAGGAGGCCATCGTCGAGCTCACCGCTGCCCTCACGGACCCACGCGACTGGGAGGGCGCCTGCAGCCTGGGCCGGCTCCACCTGAAGGCTTCCCGCTTCGCCGCGGCGAAGCAGCACCTCTCCGTTGCAGTAGCGCGCAACAAGTTCCACCTCGAGGCCCGCCTGGCGCTGGGCCAGACGTTGCTGGCGCTGGGCGAGGCCGGAAAGGCCCAGGCCGAGTTCGAAGCCGCGCTCGCCCAGTACCCCACCCCCGCAGCGAGCCGCGGCGTGGCGAGGGCCATGCTTGCTCAGGGCGATCTGGCGGGGGCGCGGCTGCACCTGGCGGCGGCGACCAAGGCCGACCCCAAGAGTCCAGAGACGCTGCGCCTGGCGGCCCAGCTTGCCCTCGCCGCAGGCGATGCCCAGGAGGCGCTCAAGGGGCTGGAGAAGACGGCCAGGGCCAATCCCAGGGACCCGGTGGCCTGGTGCGAGCTGGGCGAAACGTTGGTGAAGGTGGGCAACAACGCCGCGGCGGCCAAGGCTTTCGAGACCGCGCTCAAGAACGATCGCGGGAATCCCCGAGCGCGCCTGGGGTTGGTCGCGGCGGCCCTGCCCAAGAACGCCAAGCGGGTCCTGAAGGAGAGCGACGCCCTGGTCGCCGAGCGTGACAAGAACCCCGCATGGCGCGCCCGCGCGCTGGCGCTCAACGCCCGGGTCCACCTGGCGCTGGCCAACAAGAACCTGGCCGCGGCGCAGGCCAAGCGCGCGGTGGAGGCTGACGACGCCTCGGCTGACGCTCATCTGGCGCAAGCCCTGGTCTCCGGGGCGGCCAAGGACGACGCGACCGCCATCCACGAGCTGATGCGGGTCGTCGCGGCAGACCCGGCCATCGCCGAGGCCCACCTGGCCCTGGCGGTCTCGCTGGCGCGAGATCCCGCCCAGCATCCTCGGGCAGTGGCCGAGTTCGAAAGCTACCTGCGCATCGCCCCCAACGGTCCCGATGCCGCCGTGGCACGCCGCTTCCTGACTGCGCTGCAGAAGAAGCTTCAGGTCGAAGGCGCACCCAAGCCTGCCCCCGGAAAGTAGGAATGCGCCGGCGCGCCTTAAGGTTGGCAGCGGGCCGGCTCCAACCGACATGCAAGAGCGAGCTCCCCCCACGCCGCCCTACGGCGACGCCGACGATGCGCTGGATCGCCCCTCGCGGAGCGTCCTGGTCATGGTCTACGAGCAGGCGTGGGGCCTGTGCATCGCCTACCTGGGAGTGGGCCTGCTCTTCGAGGTTCTGCGGCGGCTGGGCGTGCCCTCTGCCGGCTCGGTGCAGGAGTTCCTGGACGGACTTCCTTTCTACGCCATACGCCAGAGCAGCCTGCTGGAGCTGTACCTGCGAGCGTCGGCTATCGGCCAGCTCTCGCCCTTCTGGAACCGGGTCCTGCTCTCCTCGATCACGGTGGGCGCCATCCTGCTCCAGGCCACGCTGATGGCGGGGCTCGTCGCCACGGTTTGGAGCCTGGAGCGCCGCCGCAGGCGACGTCGCCGGCTCCCCTAGCCCGGCCGCCGAGCCGGAACCACCGCGGGTGTCGGCGGCGGCTATCGGCTCCAGACCCCAGGCTTCAGGTCAAGCGGCCCAGGCCACCCACTTCGCCCCAGATCCAAGGCTTCTCCTGGGCAAGGGAGAGAAAGCCGCCTCAAAGCCACTCGCCTACCGCACGGGGGCGGCAGCTCGTTCACCCGGCTTGACGGCCACGAACAACATCTCCTCCTCGCGCCCGGTGTAGGGCTCGAACTCATAGCCGCCATAGACCGCCTCGAGCTCCAGACCAGCTGCCTCGAGCATCCGCTCCATCTCGAAGCGGTAGATGTAGCGCAGCCAGAACTCATGCACGGTGCGCCGCACCGTCCCGTCGGACGCAATCTCGTCATAGAGGTTCAGGTAGCGGCGGCGCTGCGCGGCGGGGTCCGAGTGCACCGTCGTCAAATGCTGCACGCGATGGCCCGTCTCGGGATGTCGGAAGTCGCCCACGACCTCCAGCCCCCGGACCCCCGGGTGCCGATCCTTCACTTCGGGGTTGAACACCTCCATCGCCAGAAGGCCTCCCGGAGCCAGGTGGCGGACGATGCAGCCCAGGCAGGCCGACTGGTCACGGGCATCGAGCAGGTGCAGGAACGAGTTGAGGGCGACGATGGCCAGCGAGTATCCCGGGCCGGCCGGCAGGTCGAACTCGCACATATCGCCCTGGACGAGGCGCAGGCGCTCGGCCTCGAGCATCGGTCCGGCCTTGGGGTGTCGCCCCAGCCGCGCCCGCGCCCGCTCGAGCTGCACGCCGGAGGAGTCGAGCCCCACCACCAGGCCGTAGTCAGGGTCAGCCAGGTGCGCAAGCAGCCGGCCGCTGCCGCAGGCCAGCTCGAGGATGGGCCCTCCACTGCGGGCGGCCAGCGCCTGGTAGAAGGCGACGTCTTGCGACTCGGAGTCATACTCGCCGTCATAGAGCGCGCCGAGCTGGTCGTAGTGGATGCCGGCGTCGTTTGCCGCTGCCATGGGTGGAGCCTCCTGGGAGAGAGCCGAGGCTACCCCGGCCGCTCGCCCACCGGAAGCCGCAGCCCGCTCGCGCCGTCCCAAGAGCCCGGGCACCGATCCCTGCTAGGCTGGCGCCCTTCGGAGGTCATCGGTCATGCACGCTCCCCAGGTTCCCGCGCCGGCCGTCCTGCGGCCGCTCGTCGAGCTCGCTCCGCCGGTCTTGCACACAGAGCTGCGCAAGGGCGTCCTGGGCCAGGAGGACGTGCTACGCGCCGTCTCGCTCGCGCTCTACAAGCACATCACCGGCCGGGTCTCGGGCCACATCCTCCTGATGGGCAGCTCGGGCACGGGCAAGACGACCATCATGGGCAACATCCAGCGGCTCTACCGCGAGCTGCCCGAGCTGGCGCCCTTCAGGGCCATGGCCATCACCAACGCCAACATGCTGGTCGACGCCGACCGGCTCGAGTTCCGCCCCGAGCGGCTGCTCTCCGCCATCGAGCAGCGGGCGCGCTCGCTCTTGGGCCGACCGGCCACCGCCGAGGAGTTGGTGGCGGTGATGGAGCGGGCCACCATCTGCATCGACGAGGTGGACAAGATGGCCACTGCCGTCGGCGGCAAGACCAACCCGGTCGGCATCGTCCTGCAGCAGGGGCTTCTGACCATGATGGAGGGCAGCGTCGTCACGCTGCGCACGAACGTCCTGGTCAACGGCCAGGAGCAGCCCCGGACGCTCGAGGTGCGCACCGGGGGGATGATGTTCTTGTGCGGCGGAGCGTTCGAGGGCCTCTACGACCAGGTCTATTCGCGGGTGACGGCCCCCGACAGCGGCGAGAAGACCTTCTCGCAGATGGTGCGCGGCGCCGATGGCCGGCTGCGCATCGAGGCCCGCTTCCGGCTGGGCGACTACTTCAAGATGGAGGACCTCTACCACTACGGGATGGTGCCGCAGTTCTTGGCTCGCTTCGACAGCGTGCAGTTGATGGCCGACCTGGACCTCGCGGTGCTCAAGGAGATCCTGCTGTTCGGCAACGACTCGCCGCTGGCCCGCTCACGGGCCTACTTCTCCATGCTGGGCGTGCGCCTCGAGCTCGACGACCTGGCCGCAGGCCTCATTGCCGAGCAGGCGCTCAAGAACGCCCGCGCCGGGGCGCGCTCGTTGCGGACCGTGTTCACCCGCCTCATCCAGCCCCTGGAGTACGACCCCTGGAACAGCGGCTTGCTGCAACCTTTGGCGGACGGCACCCTGCAGGCCGTCATCACCGCCGAGTATGTCCGGCTCGCCTTGGGCCTGCCCGCGAGCGCTGAGCGTTAGCCGGAGGTGCGGGGGCGCTTGGCGAAGCCGAAGAAGGCCGCGATGGCGTCCAGGTCGGGCGGCTTCTCGAAAACCGCGTCCACTCCATGGGCGGCGCGCACCGCCGCCGAGTCGGAGCCCGTCACCAGCACGGCCTTCCCGAGGTTCGGGAAGGTCTCCTTCCAGCGGTGGATGAGCTCGGACCCGGTGGGCTGTCCCGGGCCCAGCCAGTGGTCGCACATCAGGCAGACAGAGTCCGACCGGACCAGGTACTCCTCCGCCTGGGAGGGAGTGGTCGCGAGGATCACCTCGGCCACCTCGTAGTGCCGCAGGCTTCGGACATAGGCTCGACCGACGTCCGGCAGGTCTTCCACGATCAGCAGCTTGACCATCTCTCCTCCCCAATAGGCCTATCGGCCCAGCGAGCTCCGAGCCGCCGCAGCGAGCTCCTCCAGAAGCGGGCGCGCCTCGGGCGGCGCCTCTGCCAATGCGCTCTCGGTCCCCGCGATGGCACGAGCTCTCGCCTCCTCCATCTGCTCGACGTCCAACCCCAGCCACCGAAGATCGTGCTGTGCCTCATCGGATCGAATGAGGCACAGCAGCGCCAGCGGAGCAGCCACCCTCAGCAAGGGCCCAGGATCGCGCCGGGCAGCCGCCGCGGCGGCGCGCAGGAATAGCCGGAAGGGCCCGGCGGTCGCGTCTGCGCTGCGCACGTAGGCCTCGACCGACCACGTCTCGCGCAACAACTCGGCGCGCTGCCCGGAAGCGGCGCGTACCAGCTCCGCACCAGCCTCAGCTGCAAGCGAAGCCCCCCACGTCCGCTCGGCCTCGGCTGCTTCGGCCAGGGCCAGGGCCACCGCTTGGGTCACGAGGTTCACTCGAAGCGGCTCGGGCACGTCCGACAACCAGCGCGAGGCGTCGCCATCCTCGATGTCGTCGGCGAGGTCCACCGCCGCGTAGGCGAACTCAGCCACCGTGCCTGCGCCGAGGGCGTCTTCCTGCGATGCCCCAAGCGCCTGCGCCAATCGGAAGACAAACCCGGAGAGCCCCCGCGGCAAGCTCTTGTCGAGCATGCGCTCGATCAACTCGGCGCACGGCTCATCGAGGTGTCCGCGTGCGACTCGCAAGCGTACTCGGACCCGCGTGTTGAGATGAACGGCCAGAAACGAGCTATCGAGCGTCAACGAGCACCTCCCCAGCGATGCGGCCTTCTCTCGCAGGCCTACCTGGCAGCACCATGGTGAACTCTGCTCCCCCGGGCGCGGCGTTTCTGACCTCGATGCGCCCACCCATGTGATCAACGCAGCGCTTGACCAGGTACAGTCCCAGCCCGGTTCCCCCCTGCTTGCCGAAAGTGGCGAAGGGCTCGAAGAGTGCGCTGCGAGCGGCTTCCGGCAGCCCTGGTCCGTCATCGACGATGGAGAGTCGCACCGCCGCGCTGCTCGCCTCGAGCGTGGCATCCACGCGTACCCAGCGGGCCCCGGCCTGCTGAGCGTTGCGTAGGAGATTGAGCAGCACCAGCCGCAGATGCTCGGGCTCCCCGATGAGCTGCAGCCCCTCCGGCGATTCGCGATACTCGACCTCCAAATCGCGCAGCTCCGTGGCCACCGCGCGCACCATCCGCCCGATGACGAAGGGCTCCTGGCTGGGCTTGGCCTGCCGTCGCATCTTGTCCAGAGTGCGACGGATGACCTCGGAGCTGCGCTCCTCGGCGAGAATCGCCTCTTCGAGGGCCGCCCTGTCATCAGGGTCGAGCGCCGGCACGTCGCGCAGACTGCGGATGTTGGTCAGGGTCACAGTTTGGAGATTGCGCAGCTCGTGAAGCATGTCACCCACCGTTAGCAGCGTCGCCCCAAGCGCAAGGTCCATGCTCTCGTTGGCTATACGATCGACCGCTCCCAGAGCGCTGCGCAGCGTGTCGTTCTGCCGCTTCATGGCGCGTTGCTGGCCCGTGGTCGCCGACATGAAGAGGTAAATCAAGAACGACAGGCCAAGGATGGCGTAGTCGCCTGCATCCGCACGCCCCCTCAGGACGATGGCCGCAGGAAGCCAAACGGCCAAAGTCATGACGAGGGAGAGCGAATAGCTCCGCGCATGGGTGTTGACGGCCATGAGGCCAAAAGCGAAGCCAAACCCATGGCTCAGCGGCGGTCCGACGCGGACTTGCGCTATGGCAATGGCAATGCCATAGCAGACGATATCCAACACGGTGCAGACCGCGGCGAGGTTCCCCTCGCCCTTGCGCCACCAGAAGCACGCGCTGAACAAGGCGCCGAGCGCCATCCACAGCACGGGAACCCACGGATTCCCGTACCGTGCGCTGACTGCGGCTGGGGCGGCAAAATGCACGCCCCAGGAGATTGCCGCAGTCCCCGCGACGATAATCAACAGGTTCTTAGGCTGCGACTGGACATACATCTCCGCTGGGATGTACGAGCTCTTGTGCTGTTGCCAGGGCGACCTGAACCAGTTGGGGACCATCGATGAGCCGGTGGCTACGGACCGTACGGCTCAGGGCTACCAGCCGGGTTCTCGCTCGCCGCAGCAAGCACGGTGTTCATCTTCTCGGTCAGAAGCTGCTTACGGTGAGTATTGCCCGGGGTCTTGAGCGAGATGGTGACTTCGCCGCCGGCCAGCACCTCGTGCAGCGCGTCGATCACCGCCCGCACCCGGGGAGTGAGCTCGTGCTTCCCCTTGTTGTCCACCGCCACCAGCCCGTGCTCCATGGTCGCCTTCAGATACTCGTTGAGCTCCTTCGGCATCATGTTCGCCATGTGAGTCCTCCCTGGATGCCTCGCGAGGATCGCGAGGCGGTTCAGACTCTAAGCGTTGTTTTCAGCTTTTGTAAAGAGCATGACACCACGTCAGGTCCTGGCCGCTCGTGCTGCCAGTGTGTTTGCTTAAACCAGGGGACCAGAGCAGAGCGGCGGTCCGCGAGCGAGGTCGGTCCGTCGACCGAGCGCTCACGGGCCGGCAGAAGAGGTGCCGCCCACCGATCCCTGGACTGTCTCGCTCCGAAGCCCCTGGCGGCGAGCGGCCAGGACCACCTGAATCTCCGCGTAGAGAAAGTCCGGCGGGAGGGCGCGCTTGATGGCTCCGAGGAAGGGCGGCGCCTCACGGGCCGCCTCGAGGATCTGCTGGACGCGGTCGGAGGAGACGACCCTATTCAGGTCGATGGATTCACCCGCCTCGGCAAGCTCGGCCAGATGCCGCAAGATGGTCTCGGCTCCCAGGCCGCGCATCCGCGCGATGCCCTCGACGGACATCCCGCCGCGAAAGAGCTCGAGCGTGGCGCGCAGCGTTCGGCTCCCCTTGACCGAGCGCGGCACCGGCTCCCGCGCCGCCCGCTCTGGAGCTGCGGGCATGAGGACCGAGCCGGCGCAGCAATCGCAGCTGGCACAGCCGGTCTGCGGCGCGTCGCCGAAGTAGCCCAGCAGGAATCGGCGGCGGCAGGTGCGCGCGTAGGCATAGCGCGTCATCGCCTTGAGGAGCAGGCGTTCCCGCTCCTGGCGCAGGCTCACCGCGTCGAGGTCCACGCGGAGCCTCGCGTGCGGGAGGTCGGGCTCCAGGACGCGAAGCCCACGGGAGAGCGTGCGGCAGCGCACGATTCCCCCCGACTCGAGCGCCGCGAGGGCGCGCCGGAAGGCCTCGTGGCCCATCCCGGCGCGCTGGGAGGCCTCCTCCAGAGAGATCTCGCCGGGCCCCGCCCCCCCCAGGAGCTCGGCGATCGCCAGCAACGCCGCGCGCTGGGCACAGGCTCGCTCTGGCAGGGATATCTCGCGCTGGGGACGCGCCAGAGTCACCTCGAAGAGGGGGGCGACCATCCCGCGATCGATGTGGCCGGCCTGCTCCAGCAGCTTGAGGGCGGCCTGGACTTGCCCCTCGCTGGCCTTGAGCACCTCGGCCAGGCGCGCCGCACCTGCCTCCTGGGCCGGGTGACCCCGCTGCAGCGCCTCCCACACGGCGGTCACGAGCGCGGGGGCGGGATGCGATGCCGCGATGAGCCGCTCCTGCAGGAAGACGTCGGAGTGGTTGAACAGCAGCGCCGCCAGGGCGGGCTGGCCGTCGCGGCCGGCACGCCCGATCTCCTGGTAGTAGGCCTCGAGAGAGCGTGGAACATCGGCGTGGACCACGAAGCGCAGGTCGGCCTTGTCCACCCCCATCCCGAAGGCGTTGGTCGCCACCACCACCGCGCGGCGGCTCTTCATGAAGACCTCCTGCGAGGCCCTGCGCTCCGCGTCTGGCAACCCGGCGTGATAGCACAGCGCCGGAAGCCCTTGCGCCGCGAGATGCCCGGTCATCCGCTCGGCTGCGCGGCGGGTGGCGCAGTAGACGATGCCGCTGCCCCCGCGCGCGGCCACCCCTCCGGCGCAGGCCGCCTTCTCCCGCTCCGAGGAGACCCGCCGCACCTCGAGGTGCAGGTTGGGCCGGTCGAACCCCGCCACCAGCACGACGGGGGACTCCAGCCGGAGCGCGCGGCAAATGTCACGGCGCACCTCGGGAGTGGCAGTGGCCGTCAAGGCCAGGGTGCGCGGCACACGCAGCCTCTCGCGGAACTCGCCGAGCCGGGCATAGTCGGGTCGGAAGTCGTGACCCCACTGGGAGATGCAGTGCGCCTCGTCCACCGCGAGGAGGGCGAGGGGCGAGCGCTCCAGCACCGCGGCGAAGCGCGGGCTGCGGAAGCGCTCTGGCGCAACGTAGACCAGCTTGTAGGCGCCTTGCGCCGCGGCCAGGGTGCGCTCCTGCCGCTCACGCTCCGAGAGGCTGCTGTTCACGAAGGTCGCGGCAATGCCTCGGGCGTGGAGGGCGTCGACCTGGTCCTTCATCAGGGCGATCAGGGGCGAGACGACCAGGGTCAAGCCCGGGAGCAGCACCGCGGGTAGCTGGTAGCACAGGCTCTTGCCGGCGCCGGTGGGCATGACCGCCAGCGTGGGGCTGCCGCGAAGAACAGCGGCAATGACCTCCCGCTGGTGCGCCCGAAAGCAGTCGAATCCAAAGTGCGCGCGCAGGGCAGGCCCCAACTCGCCGAGCTCGGTGCCGCTCATGGCTGCTCCAAGGACCACGAGGTCGGGCCTTCGCGCCCGCCGGCCACGCTCTGGCGCAGCGCCCGGATCGCCGTCAGCCGCCGCGCACGTTCGCTCTCGTCCCGATGGCCATCGACCAGAACGTCTCCTTCCCTCACTCCGTCAGGCAGGTCGCGGGGCGCCATTTCGACGACCTCGCCGTCCTCGTCCAGGAGCTGGACCCGCTCCGCCTCCACGCGGTCCACGACCAGGACGGTCCGTCCCACGCTGCACCCGGCGAGCACCGCCAGCGCCACGCCCCCCCACCCCCACGCCCTCATCGGGTCCCTCCCTCTCTCTCACGGCAGTTCAGAGCACCGAGAAGCTGCCTTCGTCCACCAGGCTCACGTACCGCCCTTCCCCGATGATCACGTGGTCCAGCGGGTTGATGCCCAGCACCTTGCCGGCCTGCTTGAGCCGAGTGGTCAGGGACAGGTCATCCGGGGAGGGAGCGGGATCGCCGCTCGGATGGTTGTGCACGAAGACCACCGCCGCCGCCCCCTCCCGCAGCGCCGGGGCGTAGACCTCGCGCGGCAGCACCGAGCACGAGCTCAAGCCGCCCTCGACGACCCGCGCGTCGCGCAGGAGCCGGTTCTTGGTGTCGAGGCACATGACGTGGAACACCTCGCGGGTGAGGTGCGCCATTCGCGGGCCATAGAAGGCGAAGACGTCGGCGGAGACGCGCATCGCCGGCCGCTCCCGTCGGGGCTTCTGGGCGCGCCGGCCGATCTCCAGGGCGGCCGCTACCGCACAGGCCTTGGCCTTTCCCACCCCTCGCAGCCGAGCGAGATCGGCGATCTCCGCGCGCCCCAAGGCGGGCAGGTCACCGTAGGTGGCCATCAGCTCGCGCGCGACGTCGAGAGCCGAGGTGCCCCGCGTTCCGCTCCCCAGCAACGTCGCCAGCAACTCGGCGTCGCTGAGCGCCCCGCCCCCCTGTGACAGCAGGCGCTCCCGCGGACGCTCGTAGCTCGGCAGACCTAGGATGGTCATCCGCCCGCCCCCTCCCCCCGACCGCACCGACTGCAAGGAGGAGGCGGTCGAGCAAGGCGCGTGCCCATTCGGCGCTGCACCGAGGGGGCGGGGGACGTCGAGCCGGGTTACGTTCCAGGCCGGTACGCGGGGCTGCGGCAGGAGGCTTTGGGCGGGTCGTTCACGGGACTTCGACGAGCAGGGCCGCGTGCCAGGGGCCAAGCTCGATTCGCTCCGCTACCCCCTGGAGAGCCCAGCGGTTCCGGGCCGCGAAGGTCGGGTCCCAGGAGTCGAGCTCGACGCGCCAGCGACCCTCCGGCGCTTGCACGCAGGCCCGCTCGGGCGCGAAGTTCAGGACCAGGAGAGCCTGGCTGAGCTCCGCCTTGCGGCGAATGACCAGCACGCGGTGGGGCGGAAAAAGCGTCGCCGACACCCGGTCCTGGCGATCCTCGGCCAGCGCGGGCAGGGCGCGGCGAAGACTCAGAGCAGCGCGGTAGAACCGGCGCATCGAGGCCCCCGGCTCTGCCTGGCCACGAGCGAAATCGATGCGCGAGCGCTCGAAGGTCTGCGAAGCCTGAGGGGCGGGGACCTGCACACCCGCCCAGTGGAAGCGGCCAAACTCCGCCCTCCGCCCCTCGGAGATGGAGCGTCCGAGCTCGGGGTCGGAGAAGCTGGTGAAGTATTGGAAGGGCGCCGGCTCGGCGTACTCCTCCCCCATGAAGAGCAGAGGCAGGAAGGGCGAGAAGACCGTCACCGCGGCGGCCAGGCGAAGCGCCTCCGGGGGCAGCGACGCAGCCAGCCGGTCGCCCAGAGGGCGATTGCCGATCTGGTCATGGTTCTGCGCAGCCACCACGAAACGGCGGCCGGGCAGGCCCACCGCGCTCCTGCCGTGAGCGCGTTGCCGAAAGACCGAGTGCTGGCCGGTGAGGACGAAGGCTTCGGTGTAGGCCTTGGCCAGGTCTTCCACGTCGCCAAAATCGGCGTAATAGCCATCGCGCTCGCCGGTGAGCAAGGCGTGCAGGGCGTGATGGAAGTCGTCGCTCCACTGCGCGGCCAGCCCCCAGCCTCCCTCGCTGGCTCTCTGCACGACCACGGGATCGTTGAGATCGCTCTCGGCGATCACGTGCACCTGCCGCTCCAGGCGCTGCCCCAGGGCCAGGACGCGCTCGTTGAGCTCGGCGACGAAGTGGCGTGGGGAGTCGTCACGAATTCCATGAATCGCGTCGAGCCGCAGGCCATCGACGTGGAAGTCGCGGACCCAGGCGAGTGCGCTGTCGATGAAGAACTCACGCACCGGTCCCACGCCCGCTCCGTCGTAGTTCACCGCCTCGCCCCAGGGCGTCTGGTGCCGATCGGTGAAGTACGGCCCGAACTCGCGCAGGTAGTTCCCGGAAGGACCGAGGTGGTTGTAGACGACGTCCATGAACACCGCGAGCCCCTGTGCATGCGCGGCGTTCACCAGCCGCTGCAGCGCCCGCGGCCCGCCGTAGGGAGCATGCACCGCGTAGGGCATCACCCCGTCGTATCCCCAGCCGTGCGGGCCATCGAATGCCGCCACGGGCATCAGCTGAAGGGCCGTCACGCCCAGCTCCCGGAGTTCGCCGAGCCGAGGGATGATCTCCTCCAGGGTGCCCTCGGGCGAGAACGTGCCCACGTGGATCTCGTAGAAGACCAGCCGCTCCAGCGACACTCCGCGCCAGCTCTGGTCGGTCCAGCTGTAGCCGAGATCGATCACTGTGGAGGGCCCGTGTACCGAGTCCTCCTGCAGCCGGGAGGCGGGGTCGGGACGGCGCCGCCCGCCGGGAAGCTCGTAGCTGTAGCGAGCTCCAGGTCCGATGCCTGCGAGTGTCCCCTCAAACCAGCCCTCGGGGAGTCTGGCGAGGGGCACGGTCGGTCCCCCCTCGACGACGACAGCCAGCCAATCGGCGTGGGGGGCCCACACCTTGAAGATCGTGCCCTCCCCGTTGGGAAAGGCACCCTGCGCGGCCTGCTCGTAGCTCATATGCGCCAGGCTGGTGCTCGCCTGCTTGGCTGGCAAGCGCCTGCCCCGTCAGAGACTTCCCTGGAACATCAAGGAGACCTCGATGAAGCTGTCGCCAGTCTCCGAGCGCGGGTAGAGGTCCACCGCGAGGAGGGCCCCCACCGGGTAGAGCATGGCACTGCCCTGCAGCCGGGCTCCTGCGCGCGGGTCAGGCTGCAGATGCACCGGTAGACCCAGCCCCACCCCGAGCGATGGGACGAAGAAGACGGCCGGCGAGGCCGCTTCGACCGCCGGGACGAGTTGAATGCGGTCTGCGAAGTCCGTCTCGGCCACCACCGAAACCAGAAGCCACCCATGGGTCGCCACTTCGTAGCCCAACCTCGCTCGCAACCCGCCGTGCTCCCCGAAGGCACCGCCCACACCGAGGAGCGGGCCGCCATTCTGGAGGAGCGGCGGAGGGCTCTTGAACAGGAAGCTCAGCTCCATCGGAACCTCGGCACTTCCGCCCGCGAACTCCCGCGACAGGATCGTGCGCCCGTCCCTCGTCTCGGAGCGCCAGCCCTCTCCCGGCGGTTTCTCGACGATGAAGGGCTCGTCCACGCGCAGCTCGACGCGCAGGCTCGGCTGCCCCTTCCAGGTCCACAGGGGCGCGATCAGATAGCCCAGGTCCCAGTACCTCGCGCGCGACCTGGTCCCGAGCAGGAGGTGGCGCGCCTGGGTCGCCGGATAGGAATAAGCCGAGGGGACGAAGCGCTCCCCCGGCTCCAGGCGCCCTCGAGCGAGCAGGCGGATCCGCTGCCCTGAAGCGACCTCGAGCTCGAAGCCAAAGCGAAGCATCTTCGGGCCGGCGAGCTTGGGCGCCAGAGGGCGCGCGTCGGCCCTTCGCTTCAGAGCGGCTTCGGTCGCCGCGTCCAGGGACCGGGTCTCCTCGAGGGACAGCTCCCTTCCGATGGGCCTTCCGTCCGCCTCGACGAGCACCTGCGCCGCGCGCTCGCCGTAGAAGGCACCGACGACGCGCTCGGCGGCGCGGGTTGGATTGAAGACGGAGTAGGCCGCCTCGAAGCGGCACACGGGCTGCCCGCCCTCGCCCTTGCAGTCGAGCGTGAGCGCCTCCTCCTCCACCAGCAGCGCAGTGGCCGCAGAAACCCCGGGCGCGGCGATCCGAGAGGGGAAGGCCCGCTCGGCCGC
>JACRCT010000976.1 GCA_016218885.1 Deltaproteobacteria bacterium
AACCAGCTCAGCCAGCTCGTCTTCCACGCGCGCATGCGGGCGCTGGTGCTGCGCAGCTTCGAATCGAACCCGCCGTCGGGCCCAGCCGGCCAGGGCCAGCGCTGATGCACCCTGCGAGGCCAGTCGGATGAGGCAACGGATACGGTTGCGCGCGCTGCCAATGCCCTTGGTGGCCCTGGTGTGCCACGCGGGCATGACCGGGTGCGTGCTCGATCCCGCGCCTGGGATCTGGCAGAGCCGCACCGAGGCCCGCAACCTGGAGTGCACCCGACTGAGCCAGGCCCGCGCCCACGAGCTCTATCCCACCGAGGTGCCCGAGCCGGCGCCGCGCGGTCACTTCGACAAGACCGATGCCTTGGCGTGCCAGGGCCGTTTCCTGCGCCTGGATGAGCGCGCCGCCCGGGACGAGGCGCTGCTCTCCTCGCTGCGTGAGTCGGTCGCCGAGATCGTCGAGGAGGCCAGCAACCCCCCGGGCTTCGAGGAGGTCGTCTGGCACGTCGATGCCTTCTATCCCGAGCCGCGCGTCGCCGGGAAGATCGCCGTGGCCGCCCGGACCGAGCTCGCCGAGCGCGGGCGCAGAGTCTCCGACCGGGTGCCGCTGCTCGCCGCCGGGGACATCGTCGTCCTCGGGCGCCTGCCGGCCAAGGAGGCCTACCCGCTCGCCTGTGCGCGCTATTCCACCCTCGGGGCGCTCCGCCAGCGCGAGGCCCTGCTCGGGCTGATGCTCATCGACGCGCGCGAGACCGAGCTCCACGCCGGCCTGTGCCTGGAAGGAAAGTGGAGGTGGCTGCGGTGAGACGCGCCCTCCTCCTCCTCGTGGTGACGATGCTCCTGGCCTTGCCTCGCGCGGCCTCGGCGGCGGAGTCGGAGGTGAGCGACGCCCAGCGGGCGCAGGTCGAAGCGCTGCGGGCCCAGGTGGCGGCGGACATCCAGCTGCAAACCTACGACCTGCTCGACGAGCTGGTGCTGGGCTGGACGCGGCAGCCGGTCTTCGCCAACCCGACGCAGGTGGTGCTCGCCGACGTCAGCATCCCGGTCGGCTTCGGCAGCGGCCTCGAGGCCCTGGTCGAGAACCACTTCCTCGACCTCGTGATCAAGAACCCCTCCACGCGCCTGGCGTTCACGCACTGCCCGCAATGCCTGGCGCTGGTGGTGCACTCCGGGGCCAAGGGGACGGTCGTCGCCCGGGGCTTTGACGCCCCCGAGGTTTTGGAGGCGGCCGGGGCCTACTCGGGAAGCCGTCACGCGCTCTTTCTGGACTTCGAGATCGAGGGAGCCTCGCTGGTGCTGCGCGCGCGCATCACCGGCCTCGAGCCGGCGCTGCCCATCGTGTGGGCCAAGACCCTCTCCACCTCGACCTCCTCGCCCGCCCTGCTGCGCAGCCCCGAGCGCCTCAAGAGCGCCTCCGAGGCGCGCCAGGAGTACCTCGAAGCGCTGCAGGGGCGTGGGGTCTGGACCTTCCCCCTCCGCATCGGCGTCCACACCTACCCTGGGCGCACCGACGGGAGCATGCCCCTGGGGATCGCCCCCTTCATCTGGTTGCAGGCCGGAGCCGAGCTGGCGCTGACTCAGGCCCGGGCCTGGATGGGCAACCTGATGATCGGCGCCTCCTGGGCCCCCGAGCTGCACACCGCCTGGATGGCCCAGGGACGTGTCTCACGCCTGCTCACCGGCTCGGTCTCTTCGCTGACCGCGCCCGACCTCTACGCCTTCCTCGGCATGTCCGTCACCTCGGTCACCGGCAACAACGCGCTGGCCTTCCAGGATCAGACCGTCGACATGGAGCAGCTCCAGAAGCAGATCCAAGAGCAGCTGCTGGGAATGGGGGCTCCCGAGGCCCACGCGCTCTTCCCCTCCTTCCAGCTGGGCCGGGAGCTGCGCGGCAAGAATCGCATCAGCATTGTGGGCCTGGTGGAGAGCCTGCCCACTCGCAACGACGCCGTGGGGCTCGGGGACTACCTGGATCTGGGGCTCTTCAAGATCCAGTCGCTGGGGGTGGAGGTGTCGTTTTGCTTCTAGCCCGCCACGCTCTCGTCCTCGCCCTGGCGCTGCTCCCGGCGTCGGCCCTCGCTCAGCGTGAGACCACGCGCGAGGCCCTGACGCGCCTGGAAGAGACGATGGCGATGCGCCAGGAGGACGGCCCCTTCAACAAGGAACTGCTCCCGGTCATCGTGGTCAGCGTCGAGCCGGCGTTCGAGGAGTCACGCACCTGGTACCCCACGGCCGCGCTCGAGACCTTGGTGCGCCTCTACGGGGCGGCCTCGCTGCGCTCCTGCGAGGCGTGCCGCGCCCCGCGGCTCCACGTCGCCGAGGGGCGGCTGGAGCAGAGCACCGCCGACCTCTCCGTCGCGGAGATCGTGCGGCTCGACGAGAGCACGCGCGGCACTTCCGCGCCCGCCCGGGCAGCGCTGTGGCTCGACGAGAATCCCGACGGAGTCTCGCTGCGCATCGTCGACCTGCGCAACGGCCGCATCGTGCTGGCCCAGAACTTCGACCCTGCGATGTCCGAGCCGGCGCGCACTCGGGGGCGCTTCACCCTGTCGCGCGAGCTGGAGCGGCGGGCGCGAGGCGACAGCCTCACCCACACCTTCGTGGACATCGTCGTCTACCCCGGGCAGCACATCTCCCTGGACTGGGTCGACCAGTGGGGCGATTCCAACGCCAACCTCTCCGGCTTCTCGCTGTCGCTCTTCGACCCGGTCCTGGGGGTCGGCGGCGCCTACTACCGCGTCTTCCCCAGCGTGTGGAACCTCACCGTGGGCGCCCAGGTGCTCTTGAGCCTCCCCACCGCCATCGTGCGCGGCCTGACCAGCGGCGACACCGAGCTCA
>JACRCT010000977.1 GCA_016218885.1 Deltaproteobacteria bacterium
AGGAGGAGGCCAGCCGCGCCGCTGAGGAGGAGGCCAGCCGCGCCGCTGAGGAGGAGGCCAGCCGCGCCGCCGAAGAGGAGGCCCGCCGCGCAGCCGAGGAGGAGGCCAAGCTCGCCGCCGAAGAGGAGGCCAGCCGCGTCGCCGAGGAGGAGGCCAAGCGCGTCGCCGAAGAGGAAGCCAACCGCGTCGCCGAAGAGGAGGCCAGCCGCGCCGCTGAGGAGGAGGCCAACCGCGTCGCCGAAGAGGAGGCCATCCGCGTCGCCGAAGAGGAGGCCAAGCGCGTCGCCGAAGAGGAGGCCAAGCGTGTCGCCGAGGAAGAGCGGGCGCGGTTGGAGTCTCAAGCCGCTGAAGCTGCGCAGCGCGAAGAGAGGGAGCGCGAGCGCCAAGCCTCCGAAGCAGCCGAGGTAGTTCGCAGGCGAGAGAGGATCGAGCGCGAGCGCCGGGCCGAGGAGGAGCGGGCGCGGCTGGCCGAGCTCAAGAGGGTCGAGGAGGAGGCCGAGCGGATTGCGGAGGAGGAGCGCCTTCGGCTGGAAGGGGAAGCCGCAGAGGCCGCCCGCCGGCGCGAACAGGCCGAGCGTGAAGCCGAGGAGCTGCGCCGCCAGGCCCAGGCGCGCAAGCAGGAGAGCGAGCGCGAGCTGGAGGCCCTGGCTGAGGCCAATCGTGAAGCGCAGGAGGAGGAGCGCCTCGCCCTCGCCGAGCGTGAGCGGCTCGAGGCCGAGGCCGCGGAGCTTGCTCGACGACGTGAAGAGGCTCGCAGAAAGGCCGCCCTCGCTCACAGGCACCTGGAGGAGGAGGCGGCCCGTGCTGAAGAGCTGCGCGGTCACGCCGAAGAGCAGGAGCGCCGGATCGCCGAGATTCGCGCCGAGGAGGAGGAGGAGCGCAAGCGAATCGAGGAGATGAGGACGGCCGCCCTCGAGGAGGAGCGCCGGGCCGCCGAGGAGCGCCGCCAGCTCGAGGCCGAGGCTGCAGAGATCGCCCGCCGACGCGACGAGGCCCGGCAGAAGGTCGCCGAGGCGGAGAAGAGGAAGATCGAGGAGGACACCAAGCGGCTCGAGGACCTGGAGGGGCTCGCCGAGGAACACCGCCTCCGGGTCGAGGCCGCCCGTGCCACCGAGGAGACCCAGCGCCGCCGCATCGCCGAGCTGGCCCGAGCCGCCGAGGAGGAGGAGCGAAAGGTCGCTCACGAGCGCGAGCAGCTCGAGGGTGAGGCCCGGGACCTGGCCCGGCGCCGCGAAGAGGGGAAGAAGAAGCTCGAAGCCGCCCAGCGCCAGCTCGAGCAGGAGGTCGCCGGGGCCGATGCGCTGGTGGCTTCCGCCGAGGAGCAGAAGCGGCGCATCGCCGAGGTTCGGGCAAGGGAAGAGGCCGAACGCCTTCGCGTGGAGGAGCTCAAGCACGCCACCCTGGAGGAGGTCCAGCGCGCTGGCGAAGAGGTGCGCCGGCTCGAAGCCGAGGCCGCAGAGCTCGTCTGTAGCCGCGACCAGCTCCAGCGAGAGGCCGCCGAAGCGAGCCAGAAGATCGCCACCGAGATCGCGGAGCTCGCCAGCCGGCGCGAGGAGCTGCAAAAACAGGCCACCGAGACCCAACGTCGGCTGCAGGCCGAGCGCCTCGCCGTCGAAGAGGAGGAGCGCAAGGTGCGGGAGCTCGTCGCGCAGGAGTCCCAGTCGCTCAAGGAGCGCGCCGAGACCGCCCGCCGTCAGCGGGAGGCCCGCGAGACCGAACTGCGCCAGGCCCAGGAGGAGCGCCTCCGGGAGCAAGAGGAGATCCGAAAGCGTGAGGAGGAGGCCCGCTCTGCGTTGGAGAGCAGGCGTGCCGTCCCTCGGCCTCCTGGCCCTGCAGAGAGAAGGGGCGATGCGGGGGGCCCAGGTCGGGAGGGGGGCCGTCCGTTCGCCGCGGGCAGGTGGCGCGGGCCGTTGCGCGTCACCGAGCTTGCCTCGCCCGAGCGGGCAGCCAACGACTCGCTACCGCATTCGGTGTCCGAGCACAGCAGCGATACCAACGGCCGGGCGGACAGGGGCCAGGGTGCCGATCTTTCGACCTCGGGAGAGGAGGGGTTCAAGACCAGCCCGCCCGTTGCCCCGACCGAGCCGCCCTTTGCGCCTCGCGGAACGCTCGCCCAGCTCGACGCTCCGGCGCTGATCTGCAAGGCCTTCGATGGGCGGCTCACGGGCCGCGTGGACATCGCCGGGCTCGACGCCCAGCGCACCCTCTGGTTCGAGGAAGGCCGCCTCGTCGCCGCGGCGTCCACCTCGCTCGTCGAGCGGCTCGAGGACGTGGCGCTGCGCGCCGCGCTCATCAGCGCTTCCCAGCACCACGCGTTGCGGGTTTCCGAGGAGCGGCTCGCCCGCCGGCTGGCGCTGCAGATGGTCGAGCTCGGCTACATCCGTGCGAGCGAGCTCTACCCGCTGGTCCGCAAGCGGGTCCTGGAGATCGCTTTTTCGACCTTCCTCGACGAGGGCTCCTCCTACGTCTTCTCGCCCGAGGCCCCGCCTGCCGAGGAGCGCGTGGTGCTGCCGATGCACCCCTATGCGTTGGCGGCCGAGGGCGTGCGGCGCAAGTTCTCGACTGTTCGCCTCTGGGCCCGCCTGGGGGGGCCGGCAACGCTGTTGCGCCCGCGCGCCCAGGGCTTCGATCTCGACTATTTCGGCCTGGGGGCCAAGGAGCGTCGCCTCGCCGGGATGGTGGACGGGCTGCGCACCATTGAGGAGCTGCTCTTCGAGGGCGGCCTCGACGAGGCTGCGACGCTCAAGGTGCTCTATGCGCTGGCCACGGCCGGAGTCCTGGAGATCGCCGTCCTGGGCCGGTCCGCTCGCCCGGAGAGCCCCAAGGAGGCCGCGCGGCTGGAGCTTCTGCGAGTGGCCGAGAAGTACAACCAGGTCGTCTTGGGCGACTACTTCCAGATGCTGGGGCTGCGCCGCGACGCCTCAGGGTACGAGGTCCGCGAGGCGTATGAGCGGCTGGCCCGCGAGTTCCATCCGGACCGGTTCGTGGGCCTGGATGATCCGGCGCTCTTCAACCGACTGGACGAGATCGGCCGCGGCCTCGCCGAAGCGGTGGAGGTGCTCCTGGATGACGCGGTGCGTGAGGACTACGCCCGCAGCCTCTCGGATTGAGCTGCTCCCGCTCCAATGCGGGCGGGGTTGGCCTCCGTGCGCCAAGCTCGCTGCCTCCTGGATTCGAAGCCGTGGATGCAGAGGCGGGGCGCCCCTATAATTCCTAGCCTCTGGTTGTTGGGGACGTGAGGGTTCGTCATGGTTCGCGAGATCGTCATCTGGCCCGACCCCCGGTTGAGGGAAGAGGCGAGGAGAGTGGAAGTCGTCGACGACTCCGTCCGCGCGTTGATCGCGGACCTGTTCGAGACGATGTACGCCGCCAACGGCGTGGGGCTGGCCGCTCCCCAGGTGGCGGTGGCCAAGCGTGTCATCACCATCGACACCTCTCCCAAGCAGGAGGGCGTCAAGCCGCTCGCCCTGGTGAATCCGGTCATCGTGAAGACCGAGGGGGAGACCGTCTATCAAGAGGGTTGCTTGTCGATCCCCGGGGAAGCCGAGGACGTCACCCGCGCCGCGAAGGTGTGGGTCAAGGCCCTGGACAAGGACGGCAAGGAATTCGAGGTCGAGGCCACCGATCTGCTCGCCATCGCGCTGCAGCACGAGATCGACCATTTGGACGGCAAGGTCTTCGTCGACCACGTGTCGGCGCTCAAGCGCGGGCTGATCAAGCGGCGCATGCAGCGGCTCAAGGCCGATCGCGAGCAGGAGAAGGCCGAGGGCAAGCCTTCGCAGCCGCAGCGCCAGGGAACCCCGGGCCTCTAGCTCCTCCGCCCGTCCGAGGAAGGGGCGAACGCCCATGGCCACGGGTCATATCGCGCTTCTCGGTGACTCGATCTTCGACAACGGGCGCTACACGGCGGGCCAGCCAGATGTGCTCGGACATCTGCGCTCGCTGCTGCCCGGCTCCTGGAAGGCGACGCTGCTCGCGCGCGACGGGAGCCGGACCTGCGAGCTGGGGGAGCAGGTGGCCAGGCTGCCGCGCGAGGCGACGCACCTGGTGGTGTCGATCGGCGGCAACGATCTGCTGGCGGTGAGCGACCTGCTTGCCACCCCCGTGCCGTCGACGACCGCGGCGCTCAAGCTCTTCGCTGACCGTAGCGACCAGTTCGAGCGCAGCTATCGTGCCGCACTCGAGCCGCTGCTCTCGTTCGGGCGCGATGTGACGGTCTGCACCGTCTACAACGGCAACCTGCCGCAGCCCCAGGCCGAGGTGGCGCGGGTGGCGTTGAGCGTCTTCAACGACGCCATCCTTCGCTTCGCGTTCGAGCGAGCCCTGCAGGTGATCGAGCTGCGCGCGGTCTGCTCCGAGCCAGCCGACTACGCCAACCCGCTGGAGCCGTCGGGCCGCGGCGGGCTGAAGATCGCCCGGGTCATCGTGCAGGCTGTCGGCGCCATGCCTCCCCCCTCCCTCGGGGTCGCGCGCGTGGTGGTTCCTCGCTAGAGCGGCGCGAGCCCGCGACGAGGGCAGAGCGAGCGGACGGGGCACTCCAGGCACCTGGGTGACCGGGCGGTGCAGAAGCGCCGGCCATGCCAGATGAGGCGGTGATGGGCGGCCTTCCAGAGCGCGGGGGGAAGCAGCGCACGCAGGTCCTTCTCGATCTCGTCGGGGCGTTCGGCTGTCGAGAAGCCAAGGCGGAAGGCGAGTCGCGCGACGTGCGTATCGACCGGCAGCGCCCGTTCCTCGGACAGGTGCATGGAGATGACGCCGGCGGACTTGTTCCCGATACCAGGAAGAAGGGCCAGGGCGGCGCGGCCGGTCGGCACCTCGCCGCCCGAGCGAGAGATGGCCTGGCAGGCGGCGATGAGGGCGTGGGCCTTGTTGCGGTACAGGCCGCAGCTGCGGATGAGGCCCTCCAGCTCGGACTGCGAGGCTCGGGCGAGGTCTTCGACCGTGGGGTAGCGAGCAAAGAGCGCAGGGGTGACCTGGTTCACCCGCACGTCGGTGCACTGGGCCGAAAGCACCACCGCAACCATGAGCTGCAGGGGGCTGCCGTAGGCGAGCGCCGTGACCTCCTCGGGGTGCGCCTCGCCGAGCCGCTCGATGACCTGGCGCGCGCGCGCCGCTTTGGTAGGGGGACGCTCCATGGCGAAGGAGACCAAATTCGGCCGCCCTGCACGGGCTGTCAACGAGCGGGTGGAGCGGAGGAAGAGCGCCGCGCCGCGATCTCCCAAAGGCGGCGACTCAGGCGCCGTTCGCCTCTGAGTCCTCCTGCCCGTCGGCCAGGGAGACGCAGGAGCGTTCCTCAATCACGCAGGGAAGGGTCGTACCTGAGGCTCCAAGCGATATGCACTGCCGGAACAGCACGCCAGGAAACCGGCGATCGGTGGCGCACTTGCGCCGCACCGGGCCGTCTGGTAGAGACTCACATCGCTGTCCACAGGAAGGCAGGGGACCGGGGCTCCTTCGCGCGCAAATGCGAGGTGGCGCCTTCCGGCCACCGTGAAGAGAGAGGCGCCTCTGATGAACCCGCAGATGGTGATGTACGAAGAGGAGTTCAATCAGATCACGGTAGTGTGCGACCGCCTTAACAAGGACGCCAACGCCAACGTCGTCTTCCTGGTGGACAAGAATGGCCAGCTCATCGCAGCCACGGGCAAGACCCAGGACCTAGACACCACCTCGCTGGCCTCTCTCACCGCAGGCAACATCGCCGCGACCGGAGGTCTCGCCAAGCTCATCGGCGAGCGCGAGTTCTCCATCCTCTTCCACGAAGGGGACAAGGACTGCATCTACATCAACATCGTCGCCCAGCGGGTGATCCTCGTGGTGATCTTCGAGGACAAGAACCGCATTGGCTTGGTGCGCCTGCGCGCGCGCAAGGCGAGCGAGGAACTCAACGGGATCTTCGAGGCCCTGCTCCGCAAGGTGCAGGACCCGAACCGCGAGACACCCTTCG
>JACRCT010000978.1 GCA_016218885.1 Deltaproteobacteria bacterium
CGGCCTCGGCCGTGCTGCGGCTGTCGCCGGTGAGCATGACGATGCGCAGGCCCTCGCGATGCAGCGCGGCGATCGCCCGCGATGAAGTGTCCTTGATCGGGTCGGCCACGCCGAGCAGGCCAGCCAACCGCCCACCGATGGCTACGAAGAGGACCGTCTCCCCTTCTCGGCGCCGCTGCTCCGCTTCCATCAGCAGTGCTCCCGCGTCGATCTTCTGCTCCTCCATGAGCGCCTGGGTACCGAGCGCCACGGCCACGCCGTCCACGACCCCGGTGACCCCGCGACCAGGCTGGTAGACGAAGCCCTGCGCCTCGGCCCACTCGACGCCGCGTTCACGCGCGCCTGCGACGACGGCCGCCGCCAGCGGGTGCTCGCTTGCTCGCTCGAGGGCCGCGGCGACGCGCAGCAATGCGGCTTCGGAGAGCCCGGCGCTCGCCCGGACGGTCGTCAGCCGTGGCTTGCCGAGCGTCACCGTCCCCGTCTTGTCGACGACCAGCGTGTCGACCTTGCGCAGCAGCTCGATCGCCTCGGCGTTGCGGAAGAGGACCCCCGCGGTCGCGCCCTTGCCTGCCGCGACCATGATGGACATGGGAGTGGCGAGGCCCAGCGCACAAGGGCAAGCGATGATGAGCACCGCCACCGCGGTGACGATGGCGTGCGCCCAGCGGGGTTCGGGGCCGATGAGGCCCCAGACGAAGAAGGTCGCGACTGCCACGACCACCACCGCGGGAACGAACCACGCAGCCACCACGTCGACCTGCCGCTGGATAGGCGCGCGGCTGCGCTGGGCCTCGTTGACGAGCCTCACGATCTGCGCGAGCAGCGTGTCGGCGCCGACGCGCTCCGCCCGCATGACGAAGGCCCCGGTTCCGTTGACGGTGGCTCCGATGACCTTGTCACCCGATCGCTTCTCCACCGGGATCGGCTCGCCGGTGATCATCGACTCGTCCACGGCTCCCGCGCCCTGGAGCACGACGCCGTCGACCGGGACCTTCTCCCCAGGACGCACGCGAAGGCGATCTCCGGGCACGACGGCCTCCAGCAGCACGTCCTCTTCCGACTCGTCGGTGTCAGCGCCCCCTTCTGCCCGCAGACGGCGAGCGGTCTTGGGCGCGAGCCCCAACAGCGCACGGATGGCGGCGCCAGTGCGGCTGCGGGCACGCAGCTCGAGGACCTGGCCCAGCAGCACGAGGGTCACGATCACCGCCGCGGCCTCGAAGTAGACGCCGACTTCACCGGAGGGTCCGCGAAAGGTCTGGGGAAAGATCCCCGGGGCGAGGATCGCCACGACGCTGTAGAGGTAGCCGGCGCCGACCCCGAGGCCGATGAGGGTGAACATGTTGGGGCTGCGCTGCACGAGCGAAGCCCAGAAGCGCTCGAAGAAGGGCCACCCGCCCCAGAGGACCACCGGCGTTGCAAGCAAGAGCTGCAGCCAGGCCTGCACGCGCCTGGAGGCGACCCCATCGAGCGGCCGGCCGGGGAGCATCTCGGCCATCCCGATGGCGAGCAGCGCCAAGCTCAGCACCGTGCTGACAGCCAGCCGCCGGGTCATGTCCGCCAGCTCCGGGTTCTCCGGCGGCTCGGCCGCAGTGACGGTCCGCGGCTCGAGCGCCATGCCGCAGAGGGGGCAGTTCCCAGGCGCCGCCCGGACGATCTGCGGGTGCATCGGGCACACCCACTCCATCGCTGGTTGAGCCGCGAGCGCAGGCGCTGCCGCTTGCCTGGTGGGCTTGAAAGTGTCCATGGCTCGGCCCTCCAACCAATGTGGCCTCGCCCACCCGCGGTGTCCCCGCCCCATCGGTGTCCGAGCCAGGAGCGTGAGCGACTGGACCTGGCCGAGGCTGACACGCGCGTCCGATGGGCGGCTGCGAAGAGTTGCGGCGACCTGGAAGGAAAGGGGCATGCGGGCGGGGACGCCCGCCCCCAGGAAAAGAAGCTGGAGAATAGGCAGGCGCAGTGCAAGAAAGACGCATGCCGGCGGGACGCACGCGGTCCCAGGGGGGCGGAATGGAAAGGCGGGCGCCTCCCCTCGTATTCTCTTGCGCGAAATGCCGGCGGCTCGCCGACGAAAGGAGAGGTGCACGATGCAGCGCACGGAGAAGAGTCTTTCGGTTGCTGCCCTGATCGTTGGGCTGCTGATCGAGGCATTTCCCAGCCCTGTGGCGGCGCAGACGGTGGTCAGGATCACTCCAGACCAGGGTTCGGCAGGGATTGCCTCAGCCCTGAATTCGGCGACCGCAGGAACGCGGATTGTCGTTGCTGAAGGTACCTACGCTGGCCAAGTGAGGGCGGGCAGCACCGGCACTTCGGACCAGCCCGTGGTGCTCGTGGCGGAGGGGCGCGTCGTGCTGGAGACGCTGATGATCGAGCGGAGCCATTTCCTCGTCATCGAAGGCTTCGAGATCACCGGAAGCTCTCGCGGGATCACCTTGGGCGCCTGCGACAGCGTGGTCATCCGTAGGAACTACATCCACGACATCACCAACTACGGGATCATGAACTACAGGTCCGACCGGACCCTCATCGAGCACAACCGCATCGAGCGCTCGAGCATCGAGCACGGGATCTACCTGAGCGACTCAGGAACGGGGGTCGTGGTCTCGGACAACTTCATTGCCCACACCCAAATCAATGGCATCCACATGAACGGCGCGCTCGTCTCCCCAGTCGTCCGGCGCAACGTCATCTTCCGATCCGGGACCTACCCCGCCTTCGAGGGTGGCGCCGGCATCACCTACATCGGCGGCGCCAGCGACGGCCTCATCACGAACAACCTCCTGATCGACGTCGGTGGGCAGGGAATGACGGTCCTCTCCAGCGGCGCGAAGATCCGCAACAACGTGCTCGACGGCTGGACCTGGAGCGGGATCCTGACGAGCGCGAGCACGACCCACCTCGAGCTGACCAACAACATCTTCGTCAGCGCGAGCGCCTCCCCGCTGGGGATCGACGCCAGCGCGCGGCCATCCTTGAAGGCGGATTACAACTTCTATGTCTTGGGGTCGCAGGCCATCACCGGGAGCGAGCCCTTCGCGACGTGGCAGGCCTCTGGCCAGGACATGCACGGACAGACGGGCGCGTCGCCTTTCGCCCATACCAATGCCGGCCGCGAGCCCAACGCCGCTCTCTACGCCCTGGCTCCTCAGTCGAGCGCGGTGGATACCGGCGCGCCGGAGCTCGAGGACGCCTTCCTTCCGCCAGGATTGGGAGAGAGGCGCTCCGATCTGGGGATCTTCGGCGGACCGGACAACAACTGGACTTCCGGGTCCATCCCCGAGCTCCCGGACGGTGGGGTACCCGGTCCGGCAGACAGCAGCACGCCCGGCCCCATCGATGCCACCAGCGTTGCTTCCGATAGCGGGCTCGTCGTGGCCGATGCCGGTGCGACGATGCTCGGGGACGTAGGACCAGGGGCGACGAGCGACGCGGCAAGCTCGGGGATCGACGCTGGGGAGAGGCCCGGGGTCGACGCGGCGCGCCCACCGGAGGAGCCGGTAGGAAGTGGTTGTGGCTGTGGAGTTGCGCCAGTGGCGGCGGGCGTTCTCGGCTGGGCGTGGGCGGGGGTGCCCCTCCTGCGGTGGCGACGGGGGCGCAGGCAGGAATAGGCAGCTCGCTCCCAATCACGCTCGAGTCCGAGCCTCGCACGCCCGCCCGGCGTCAGGCAGGCACGAGGGCGGGTCGCGAGAAGAAGCGCTGGTAAAACCCTTGTACCATCGGCCAAGAGCCACCTCGCCAAGTCGCCCTGGAAGAGCAAGGCGAGGTGCATTTCCCCGACGTCATTCGACATGGCGAGGGCGAGAGTCTCACGCAGGAGAGGCGTATAGGACGCCTAGCTGGGGTTCTGGAGCAGGCCAGTGCTGACGGTAAAACCTTTGTACTATCGACCAGCTCGGCGAAAAGACCCCCTGCACCAGGGGCATCGAGCTGAATCGCGTCGCCAAGGCCCTTTCCAGTAGGCACCGCCGTCGGGTCGGATTCTTGGGAGTGACCAGAGGTGACGAACAATCGCCTTCCGTCACCGGGCCCGCCGATGCGCTTCGCCGGGCGTCGTCGCAAGTCCTTGTCGCACCAGCCCATTGCGACGTCGGCCTTGCTCCTCGCGCGGCTCGCGCCTGAAGCGGTCCGGCGATTGATCGTCATCTCTTCAGGCCCCGAGCTCGATCTCGCGAGAGTCTGTCCACCCTATTGGCCCAAGCGCCCGTGAGCATTGACGAGCCAGCTCCTGGCACGAATGCGGATCACGGCCCGGGCAGCACGTACATCGCCACGGCGAGGAAGTGGCAGACGCTGCCGCCGATGACGAACAGGTGCCAGACCGCGTGCATGTAGCGCACGCGCTTGAGGACATAGAAGAGCGTCCCCGCGGTGTAGACGATTCCCCCGCCGAGCATCAGGGCGAAGCCCGCCACAGGCAGGCGCTCGAGCAGCGGCTTCACCATGAAGATGATGAGCCACCCCATCAGCACGTAGCCCACCGCGGTGCTCCACCGCGGGCGGTAGACCCAGAACGCCTCCATGGCGACCCCGGCGACGGCGATGGCCCAGATGATCGCGAACAGCCACGGCCCTCCGGCTTCGCGCAGGGTGATCAGCGTGAATGGCGTATAGGTGCCGGCGATGAGCAGGTAGATGGAGGTGTGGTCGAGCACCTTGAGCACGTGCTTGGCCCTAGGGTGCGGGATGGCGTGGTAGAGCGCGCTGAACAGGTACTGGAGGAGCAGGGCCACGCCGAAGACGATGGAGCCGGCGAGGCACCAGGCATCGCCCCAGAGCACGGCGAAGGCGACCATCAGCGTCAGAGCGGCGATGGAGACGGCCGCGCCGACGCCGTGGGTGACCGCGTTGGCGACCTCTTCGCCGAAGGTGTAGGCAGGCGGCTGAATCATCAGCGCTCCATAGCCCCCCGATGTCCTTGGCCAGGTAAAACAAGCGCAAATCCGCCAGGGCAGCCGTCCTGTCGAGGCCTTCGCAGCCTGCGCGCTACGTCCGCGGCAGAGCCTATTCCGCGTTCCAGTCGCTCGCCGGCAGGACTTTCATTCCGCTGTCCGTGCCGTTGCACTGCCAGCGCACGATGCGCAGGGGCCACTTCCGGGTGTTCTTGTCCTCGTGGGCGCCCTCGATGGTCTCGACCCAGAACAGGTCGAGCTCCAGGGTGTACTTGCCCTTGGGACCGGCATCGGCGAGCAGCTTGCGGAAGGGGTTCTTGGGATGCCAGTAGACCTGCTTGTCGACGCGGGCAACGTAGGCGAAGACCGGGTGGCTCTTGGAGAAGGCCTCGGACTTGAGGCGAGTGGGCTCGAGGATCTTCTTGGCGTCTTCCTCGGAGATCTCCTGGACCCCGAGACCGTCGGGGTCCTCGGAGGCGGGGCCGCCGCCGATCATGGTGCTCAGGGCCTCGCGACCCGCCTTGTCGATGGCGGCGACATAGGCGTTCAGGTCGCCGACCTCGCCCACCTCGTGACGATGCTTTTCGCGACCGACGATCTTCCAGTTCTCGATGGTGAAGAGGCGGGCGGTGAGGGTCGCGCCTCCCAGGAGCGACTCGATGGCGCCGTCGTTTCCCTGGTGGGAGATCGCCTTGAGGTACTCCTCGGCCGCTTTGCGACCACCGTCCCGGGCGTCGAGGCTCATCTGGGAATCGGCGACCTGCGCCTTGGCCGAGGGAAGAGGCGGGTTCTTCTTGGGCTGAGCGGCCCAGGCGGCCAGGGAGACCACGAGCGTGGCGACAAGGACCAAGGCGAAGCGCAGGGCTCTCATAGTTCCTCTCGTCCGTCCGACCAGGCGCCACCAGCGGCGCAGGGCCCCGATGCTATCTCGGGTACCCGGCTTCCTGCACGCCGCCGACCGCAGGCGGGTGCTTGCACGAGACTGGGGGCCTGTTCAGCCAAAGACGAGCCAGAAGCAGCTTCGCGCCACCGGCCGACAGGTCGGAGGCCGTGCAGCAATCGAGGCAAGGTGCTCGGAGCCGGTTAGCGGGCTTGAGCCCGCGGTGATCGCGAGCATTTGAGCTGCCCAAGATTGAAGGCAAGCCACGAGGCGACGGCGCAGGTCGAGGTGAACTGACGACCGCGCGCATTACCGCACCGAGCTCTGGAGTCTGCGGGAACGACGCCTCCGCGCCGTCGCCGCGCAGGCCACGAAGAGCGCCACGGCCAAGGCGGTGAAGGGCGCGCTCGCGGACCAGGTCGCGAGCAGCAGCAGCAGCAGGCATCCCACGCCGACCCACACCGCATCGAGGGCGGCCGGCCTCGGATAGCGCCTCAAGAGCAACGCAGCGCAGGCAGCGAGCGGGACACCAGCGGCCACTTGCAGGCCGATCCTCGACCCGCTTTGCAGGATGAGCGGCCATTCGGCGACGACCACCGCCGAGAGCACCACCGCGGAGAGCACGGACAGCACCAGGACCGCCGACGCGGCGACGTCCTTGGCGAGGCGGGCCTTCTCGTGGATCTCGCGGGTCGCCAGGTCGACGACCGCCTCGAGAGCGGTGTTGAAGGCCTCCGCCGCGATCACCAGGCCGACGCTGAGAAGCAGCGCTACCTGCTCGGAGATCTTCAGCTGGATCCCGCTGCCGACCATGGCGACCAGGAGACCGGCGACGACGTGCACCTTCATGTTTCGACCGCCGTCCAGCGCATCGAGCAGGCCGTCGAGCGCGTGGCCGAGGCTCGCCACCACGCCTTGCTGCTGCGGAGGCAGCTCTGCAGGCAGCGGAGGCAGCGTCGGTTCCTCGGGGCTTCGCGGGCTCGGCAGCACGGGGCGCTCGGTCACGAGGAAGCTACTACGCGGCGCGTCGGCGGGCCATGGAGCCATGCACCTCCAACACCCAAGGGGCACGGGCCTGCCCGCCGCGGCGCACATCGATGGGGTGTCCTCGACGCCCGGCGCGAGGTCGCGAAGGCCTCCTGCTCGTCGAGCCCCTGGTGTGCCGTCTTCCACCCGAGAAGCAGGCCGAACGGCTCCAGGCGAGGTCGGGTGGCGATCGCCTTCTGAGGCAACCTCCTCCCTGCCCGAGGAAGCAAGCGCTGAGCTGGACCGTACTACCCTCGTCGCCGCGGCGCTGCGCGCGCAGCGGACGCTGCCGACACGCCTACGCGCACCGCGCTGGAGGCGTGAGGCAGGCGCTTGCCACTGCGGATCTGGTCATAGGCCGCGATGAGCCGACGCATGCTCGCAGCGTCCCCACCGCGATCGGGATGGTGGAGCAGGGCGAGCTCCTTGAAGCGGGCGCGCACCTGGTCGGGATCCGCCGAGGGCGAGACGCCGAGCACGTAATACGGGTCGCGCTCGTCGAGGCCATGCAACCAGTGTGTGAGGTGCTCCTTGAGCCGGCCCAGATCGTAGGCCGCCGGAGCGGCGGCGCTCGCCTGGGGGCGCGTCTCGCGTGCGGTGTGGGCCCGGACCAGGTCTTCTCCATAGTTGGAGGCCACCCATCGGCCGCAGCCGGTGCAGTGGAAGTAGCGGACGGCCTTGCCCGGCGGGGTCTCGCAGGACATCGGGGTCTCGCACAGCTCGCAGCAGAGGGTCGTGGTGTCGTTCATGGGAGTGCGTCGCGTGCCGGGCTCGGGGCACCGGGTGATTCAGCCTGGGTGTACTCGAGCAGATCGCCGGGTTGACAGGCGAAGTAGGCGCACAGCCGCTCGAGAACGTCGGAGTCGTAGCGCGCCATGCGATTCTCGGCGAGCACCGCCAGCGTGCGCCGGTTGATTCCCGTCTCGTCGGAGAGCCGGCTCATGAACCGGATCCCGCGCCTGCCCATCATCTCCAGTAGCCGGCAGCGAATCATGCGTGCCCTTGTGCGCTTGGTTGCTCCTGAATTGGTCGTATAGGGTCACATTTCGAGCCTGTCAAAATTTCGACCGCCGTTTCTTCCAGGCGGCTGCGCATCTGACGGGTTTGGGGTTCGGTGACCGGTGTCAGAGCCGGGAGCGTCAGCGACCGATCCATCGGTCTTTCCGAGATCCCGGAACGAAGCGCAGCCTGTCTCCGCACCGAAGGCAGAGCGCCGGGCTGGCCTCGATTCACAAGGTCGGCCACGCTGCACTAC
>JACRCT010000970.1 GCA_016218885.1 Deltaproteobacteria bacterium
AACTCCGGCGACCTGCTCCCCGCGAAGGAGCTGTGCGCGCTCGCGCGGAGCCGTGGCGTGATCTCGCTGGTGGACGGCGCCCAGACGTTCGGCGTGCTCGACGTGAACCTCGGCGACATGCAGCCCGACTTCTACAGCGGCAGCGCGCACAAATGGGTCTGCGGGCCGAAGGAGAACGGCGTGCTCTACATCAAGGGCGAGGGCCACGAGGCGCGCATCTTCCTGCGCCAGGGCAAGGTCTACTACGCGCTGATCGACGACAACCACGAGCTGGGACCGTCGAAGAGCTTCTACCGCATCGTGCGCTGGGAGAAGGGCGACTTCGAGCTGCTCCCGCCCGACACGCAGGAGTTCATGGTCGAGATGGAGGAGCCGACGGAGGTCCTGCTGATGGAGGGCCTCCGCCAGCTCGACGAGCTGCGGCGGATCGAGAAGGACCTGCCGCCGACCACCTCGGGCCTGACCCTGGCGATGCCGCTGGCGTCCCCGCTGCGCGACCTGAAGCCCGAGCAGCTCGACCTCGTGCAGCTGGTCCACAACGAGGGCTTGATGCAGACCGTGCTCGACAAGTCCGACGCCTCGGACCTGGACACCTGCACGGCGCTGCTGGAGCTGGTGACCAAGGGCTACGTCAAGCCTGCGAGCTGAGGTCGGGACCAGGGAGACACGGAGGACACGGAGATTCTGGGTCGGGGTGCCCGTGCAATCTCCGCGTCTCCGCCGCTCGCGCGACCTGGTTCATGGCATCTCACGGCAGGCACCTTGCCGAGCCGCTCCTTTCGCCACGTCGATCAGCACGCACCGCGGGCCGGGAGACGCGCACACGTGAGCGTCCCGGCGGAAGCCGCACTGGCAATGGACGATGGTCGTCGCGCCGTCGCAGAACGTCGCCACGCCCGGCCCGCAGAGCGGTTCAGGACCATCGACCGACGTGCAGAAGGCGTCGCGAGGGCAGCCGGGGCCGAAGCCTGCCCGCCTCGCGTCGGCGCAGGTCGACGGGGCGCGGCAAGAAGATTCCCGCGTGCGGAAGCCATACGACCAGGTGACCGCACTGCCCAGGAGGCAGCGGGACGCCTCTGGTTCGTCGCGGAACTCCGCCGGGCACACCGGATCCGGCGCGGCCGCCAGCGCGCAGAGCGCCGTGCTGGAGCCGCCGACTCTGGCGACGACGCAGTGGGCCTCGCCGCAGTCGCTGCGGAAGAGCCTGGCGTGGCTGCTCAGCTCGTTGCCACCCGAGACCACCTCGCACCTCTCCGCCACGTTGCCCAGGCACCGGGCCGTCCCCCGCTCGCACTCGTCAACAGCGCAGCCGAAGCCCCCGACGAGGCCCGCGAGCGCAAGCCCAAGCAGGGTGAGCCGGTCGAGCATGACGGGAGGCCGAGCAAGAACCGGTCCAGGGTCGCAGGCACCGAAGACGCCAGGAGCACCCCACGCCTCGGGGTCGAGCGACGTCGGGAACCTGTCGAGGTGTCCAGGAATCCGTGTGGCTCAGAGCGTGCTCGGCCCGATGATGCGAATGCGGAAGACCAGGTCAGCGGCCGTCGTCGTCGTTAGAGGTCTTCGCGAGTGAGGGGCCCGCCGTCCCACGACTTGCTGCCGGTCAGCACCTTGGGGCGCGGGTCGGCTCAGTTGCAGCAGAGCTGGCTCGTCCCGGAGCAGCAGGCGGCGCCCGCGTACTGCGACCAGAGCGCATCGACCCCGACTCCGGTGATGCTCAGAAAAGCGTCCGGCGTCCAGGCGACCCCATCCCCGGCGACCATCGACAGGTTCAGGTCGTGGAGGAAGCCGGCGTGCCTGCCGTCTACCCAGAGCAGGAAGAAGGCAGGCTTGGCGTAGCCCGCGTCGTCCCAGGCTCCGGACTTGGACGGCCTGGCCCCGGTGGGCGGGTAGCCCGCCCGGATGCGCACGGCGTCGGCCACCCCCTCGATGACGTTGCCGAGCCGGCCATAGGTGCCTTCGCCTGGAGCCTTGTCGTCGTGCTGGTACATGTGCGTCATCTCGTGGAGGAGGATTCCCCGGATCTCCCGGGCGACGTCCTGGCCTTGGGCCTTCACCTTGGCGAGGTGGTCGGAGCTGATCATCACGGTGATGTCGCCGACGTCGCCTGCCTTCCAACCCGGGTACTGCGGATCGTCCCGGATGATGAGGGTGAGGTGGTTCGCGTCCCGCACCTCCTCTGGGCTGCGGTAGAGGATCTTGCAGACCGTGCGGCCCGTCTCCTGCGCGAAGGCTTCGGGGTCGGGGACGGCGTCCGCGAAGACCTGTCCCTTGGGCCCGGTGTCCTCGAGCTGGAGCGTGAAGGTGGGCGTGCACTTCAGGTCCAGCCCGGCGTCGGGTGACGAGCCGGCGTCAGGTGGCGAGGGTGAGGCGTCCGGCGCCGACGAGCCGTCCGGGGGCGCGGCGTCGGGCCCGCCCGAGGCGTCGGTGCCCGCGCCGGCGTCCAGGGCCTGCGCGGCGTCCGGATCGGAAATCGGCTGCCCCGCGTCGGCGACGGGTGTGGAGCCAGCGCAGGCCGCGAGCAGAAGGCAGACCGCGAGCAGGACGAGCGCGAGGTGAACCCGCTCAGGTGAGTATCGGTGCATGCCGCCCCCCCCCCCCCCGTCCGTGCGCCGGTCGCGTCAGCCGTCCTGCCGGTCCAGCCAGCAGAACTCCTCGGGCTGCGCGAGCCGCTCGTGGAGCCCGCCGCCCTGGCAGATCTCCCAGAACGAGCAGTCCGAGCAGGCCCCCGTCTTGCGCCAGGCGGTCTCCCGGTAGTCCTTGAACTTGCCGTACCAGATCTTGGAGAAGCGCTCGTCGAGCGCGGAGCCTTGCGCCCAGCTGCGCGGCAGCGAGGGGCAGGCGCTCACCTGCCCGTCGGCGAGGATCGACCCCACGCAGAGGCCCGCGAAGCACTGCCCGTCGCCCGGTCGCACCGTCAGCTCGCGCTCCACGCCCAGGAAGCCGCCGCACGAGAAGCGCACGTCGAAGCGGTCCTTGGCCTTGGCGAGCTCCCGGCGCCGCCGCTCCACGTGGTCGAGCAGCACGCGGACCTGCGGCGGGGTGAGCCACATGTCCGCGCCGTCCTGGTTCGCGAGCCGGCCCATCCGGTCGATGGTGATGAGGCGGTACAGCCCGGCGCCCGAGCCGCGCACCGTCCGCTCTATCTCCTCGAGCTGGTGCAGGTTCGCCGGCCGCACGCAGGTGATCGCCTCGACCGTCCGGAAGCCGGCGCGCCGCGCGTTCGTCAGGCCCGCCAGGGACCGCTTCCAGGTCCCGCGCCCGCGCACCGCCTCGTGCTCGTGCTCCATCCCGTCGATGCTCACCGAGACCGTGCGCATTCCGGCGTCGAAGAGCTTCGCGGCCTGCTCCGGGCCCAGCAGGGTCCCGTTGGTCACGATGCAGCTGCGCATCCCGTGGTGGGTCATGCGCGCCACGACCTCGTACAGATCCGGCCGCAGCAGGGGCTCGCCGCCGGTAATGGAGACGAAGATGCGGCGCGCGTCGAAGTCCTCGGCGATGGAGTCGACGATGGCGAGCACCTGCGCGGTCTCCAGCTCCTTCACCGGAGAGCGCGCCTCGCAGCTCGAGCCGCAGTGCAGGCAACGCAGGTTGCAGCGGAGCGTGGCCTCCCAGAACAGGTAGGTCAGGTCGGGCTTGGTGAAGAGCCTCGCGCGACGGGCCGCGTCCCGTCGGACCGCCACCAGCTTCGGGAAGTCCAGCAGGCCCACCGCGCCTGCGCTCCGCTTGATGAAGCGCATCGGTCTCTCGCCCCGCCCTGCCGGCCCCTGAGCCCGGCCAGTGTCCGGTGGTCAGCCCGCGTCCACCGGGTTGCCGCCGTACTTCACCGTCGGGCCGGCGTCCTCCTCGCCCGCGTCCATCGGGGGGCCGCCGTACTTCACCACCGGGCCCGCGTCTTCGCCGGCCGCTCCCGCATCCGTCGGCGGACCGCCGTATTTGGCGACCTGGCCGGCGTCCTCGCCGGGCGGGCCGCCGTACTTGGCGACCGGTCCTCCGTCCTCGCCGGGGGGCACGGGCCCGCCGTACTTCGTCTCCATGCCGCAGGCGGCCGCGACGAAGGACGACGCCCCGCCGAGCAGGATCCACCCTCCGGCGGCCTTCGTGAGCACGTCCGTCAGGAACGACCTGCGCGAGTGGATCTTCGCCATGGCGCTCTCCCTGGGGCCG
>JACRCT010000971.1 GCA_016218885.1 Deltaproteobacteria bacterium
AGCCATGACGATTGGTACATCAAGGGTCAGAGCACCTCGGTGGTGGACGGCAACCAGACGATCGGCGGCTTCACCCTGAACGGAAACAACCGCGCCCTCGCTCACGGCGTCTCCATCGTCGGACGCAGCAACGTCACCATCGAGGACATGAGCTTCCTCAACATCAACGACACGGCCCTCATGGTCGTAGGCCTCGAGTGGTGGGAGGACGCCGATCCCGACTTCCGTCTCGGCTCGCCGCCTCCGAGCTGGGCCACCCACTGCACCATCCGCAACGTCAGGACCACCGCTTGCGCGCTGCGTCCCCTGCAGTCGGCGATCTGGGTGACCACGCTCCAGGACTCGTTGCTCGACAACGTCGTGGTCGATGAGTCGGCGGCCTCCGGCGGCCGGGGCAATGCCATCAAGGGCTGGCCCGGCTTTCTCAAGCACACGGTCATCCGCCACTCGTCCTTCATCGTGGAGCCCAGCCTGTCCGACCCCATCCCCATGGAGATCTGGAACTGGATGAGCGACTCCGAGGTCCACCACTGCCTCTTCAAGGGTGGCTATCTCTCGCTGGTCTCCGGCAACGCCTCGGGCGGGACCTGGGCCTTGAGATTCCACGACAACGTCATCGACGGGACGAACGTGCGGGGTGCCGGTCACGAGCTCGCCTTGAGCGACCTCGACTTCTACGACAACTATGCCTTCGACTACGGGCTCAGCATCTGGGTCACCGGCCACGGATGGACGGCCGGCACCGCGGGCATCCACAACGTCAGGTTGCGCAACAACATCATCAAGAACCCTTCCCCCTCAGGCATCTACCTGACCACCGACGCCTCCGGGAGCGGGCCCCTGAGCGACATCCAGATCCTCAACAACGTGATCGATGGCGGACAGGGGCCCTGGGGGAGCAAGGACGGCGTCTTCGCCGCGGCGAATTCTGGCCACGCCATCTCGAACATGAAGATCCAGAACAACATCATCCAGCATCAAGACAACGCCGTGGTCCTCAGCGGGCAGGTCACCTCTCCCACCGTGAGCCACAACGATTACTTCGACGTCCGGAACGGCGGTGGGGACAACCTCAGCGTCGACCCCCGGTTCGCCGGCACGGGGTCGAGCGCGAACGAGATCTACGCGCTCACGGCCGCAAGCCCCGTGATCGACCAGGGGACCGACGTAGGCCTGCCCTACACCGGCAGCGCTCCCGACCTGGGCGCCTCTGAGTTCTCCCAGCCTTGACGCGCCCGGACCCTGCCTCGAGCTGGACGACGAGCACCGGGCCCGAGTCCCGTGGAGTCGTTTGCACGAACTTCGGGATCCGCTCGACCGGGCGCAACAATCAACGGGTGCTGGTAGGCTAAGGCTCCTTCTTGGAGCGCGGCCACACCTCAAGGAGCGGTCTGGACAAGGCAGGCGGCTTCCGCCAAGGAGCTTCGCGATGAATTCATTCCGGATAATCGCCGTTCTGTCTCTCGTCGCAGGCTGTTCCGACGGCGAAGTCCTGAAGTGTCCCGCCGTCGTGGCGTTGGACAGCGGGACATCCGGTTGCCGGCCCGCGGATGGGGGAGGAGCCTCGGTCGATAGCGGTTGTCACTCCGTCGCGGCCTCGGATGGCGGAACCTGCGAGTGTCGCACCTCGGATGCAGGAGGGCTCTCGATCGACGGCGGTTCTTGCCCCGTTGCCTCCGATCCCTTCCCCGGTGTCGACCGCGTCTGGTCTTTCGGGGGCGCCAAGACCGACAACGGGTTGGCCTTGGCCTTCGATGGCGAGGACTCGTTCATCGTGGCGGGCAGCTTCCAGGAGACCGCCGACCTCGACCCGGGACCTGGCCGCGACGAGCACACGGCGGAATCCGTCGGAGGGTCCGGGACCTTCCTGGTCAAGCTTCGTGCGGACGGATCGTTTTCGTGGGCGCGCACCTTTCCGGGTGGAGCGACCAACCAGGTTGCGGTGGCGACCTCGGGCACGGACCTCTTCTTCGCGCAGGGCTCTGGCAATGACCTGTCGAGCAGGAGGGCGTCGAGCCTCACTCATCTCTCCGCCACCGGGGAGCCGCTGTGGACCGTGACCTACCCGGAGGACCGGACCCAGGTCTTCGCCCTGGCCGCCAACGGAGCAGGCGAGGTGTTCGTGGCCGGGTCCTACAACTACGCGACGGTCGACCTCGATCCCGGTCCGGGGGTCGAGTCGCACACCACTTCGGGCATCGCAGGGTTCGTCAGCAAGTTCTCCTCCGGCGGTCAGCACCTGTGGTCGCGCACCTTCGAACTCGGGGATTTCGACCCGTACAAAGGGGCCTATGCGCTGCGGCTCGATCGCGAGGGCCGGCCGGTCCTTGCCGGCGGAGGACGGATCGTTCTTGAAGATGTCCAGGCGAGCGCCCCCGGCGTCTTCGTCATCAAGTACGACGAGCAGGGCACGCTGCTCTGGGTGCGCTTGCTTGCCGAGGGCGCTTTCCGACCTGCGGCCTCGGCGTTGGACATCGACAGCGCTAACGACATCATCCTCGTGAGCAACTTCCAGTACGGGCAAGTCCCGCAGGACTTCGACCCCGGGGAAGGAATCGACCTCCAGCCCAACGAGACGACTGCCTTCGGCGATTTCCTGGGATTCATCTCCAAGATCTCGGCGAACGGCACCTACCGGTGGACTCGCACGATCGGCATGGGCGTTGGCGTGGCCGCACCAAGTCCCCGGGTCTTCGCCACAGCCTTGGCGGTGACCCCTCAAGACCGGATTGTGGTCGGCGGCTATTTCCAGGGGGCGGTGGACTTCATGCCCGGCCCGGCGGTGGACTTCCGAGTGGTTCTGGGGAACGAGTACAGCGCCGACCTCTACGTGGCCCAATTCGATGGTCAGGGGCGTTACTTGTGGGCTCGATCCGCCGGTGGTGTCCCGAGGCTGTCGGCAATCCAGGTGAGCGCGCTCGCGGTCGATCACCAGGGAAGGGCGAGCTTCACTGGCGTGTGTCCCGCCACGCTCGAGTGGCAGGATTCGATTTCCTGGTTTGGCGACCAGAACCCGCCGTCGATCAGCTCCGCAGGCTGGGACGACACGCTGCTCCTTCGCTTCCGGTAGCTCGGCGCGGCGCTTACGGCGCGGGTCAGCGAAGATCCTCGGCGAGGGAGCCGCAGCACACCCGGCGTGCTCAGGCGCGCTTGGTGAACCGGCGATAGGTGAGGAGGAGCGGCTCCTTCTGTCCGGCGGTGAGCCCGGTGTCGCTCTCGAGGAACTCCAGAAACGCCCCGGGTCGCGGCTCCACCGGCTGGGAGGTGGAAGGCTTGTCCTTGCGCGTCATCGGCGTGAGCATCGCGAGGAGGGCGCCGCGCTGACCGCGGGCGAGGGAGCTGTCGGCCTCGAGCGCGAGCAGCACCCGGTCTGCCCAACCGGGATCCCGGGTGGGAGCTTTGGACGCCGACGTCGGCTTGGCGGCTTCGGGGCGCGGGCGCGCGACCGCCGGCGGCTCCGCCGGAGCCTGCTTGGCGGCCTCGGGGCGCGAGCGCGTGGCGGCCGGCGGCTCTGCGGGGGCCTGCTTGGCGCTGCTCGAGACAGGCTTGGTCGTCGAGGGTGCGAAGGCACTTGCGCTGGGAGGCGAGCGGTCGGCCCCCCCCCGCTCGAACGCCGATGAAGCGCGCGACGCCCCTACGCTCTTCGACGGGCGGTCGAAGACGCTCGTCGGCCCTCGAGGCTGCTCCGCGCGAGGCTCGGGAGCGTCGGCTGGTTTGGGCTCGGGCGGTGAGGGAGCGGCCCGCGAGGGCGCCTCGACCTTCTGTGCCTTGAGGAGGTTGCGTTCGGACTCGAGCGCGAGGTTCTGCTCGCGCGCGACCTTGAGGGCGCGCTCGCTCATCTCGAGCTGGGCCTGCGCGGCAGCGCGTGTCTCTTCGAGCTCGGCGCGGAGGGCCGATTGGCTGTCTTGCAGCTCTCGCAGCTGCGCCGCGAGCGGCTCGTCCTGGGCCAGGCGCTCCCGCGCCTCCTTGAGCTGCGCTTCGAGCGAGGCTCGAAGCTGTGCCGCGGAATCGAGCTCGGCTTGCAGCGCGGGAGCCTTGGTAAGCGCCTCCTCGAGCGCACGCCGTGCTTCGATAACGGCCGCGCCCAGGCTCTCCTCTTTCGAGCGCTGCGTGCGGCGCGCGAACATCCAGGCACATGCGCCACCGGCGATGGCAGCCAGCAACGCGACTAGGACCGTCAGCATTTTGCCTCCGCTCGCCCGACTCCGCTCGCGCCGTCAGACGGCAGAGCGGTATCGGTTTCGGGAACCGCCGGCTTCAGGGAAGGCTCACCGCCCTTGCCCCTAGGCTTGGCTCCTCAGAAGGGGCCTCGACGAACGGTTCCGCGCTGCCGAACCCTCGAGGACCTCCTCACCGAGGCCATGATGTTCCGGCGCGCCGAGTCCAGTCCAGCGTCGACTTGCCCACCAGGCCATCGAGCCGCCCACAGCGCCGAGGCGCCCGCGCTTCAAAGGGTGCGCCTCCTCCGGGGCGCTCTGACAACCCTCCTACAGGGCGATGGCCACTCCAAGGGTCGCACCGCCGGCCGGCGTTGGCAGGTAGCTGTCGTCGATCGTGGCGCTGCCTTCACCCACGATCTCGATCCCGACGCGCTCCCCGAGGTTCAGCCGCAGCCCCAGGCGCAGCGCCGCGACCCCGACCCAGTCGAGCTCGGCTTGCCCCTGTGAGCCGTGGTGGATCGCACCTCCGCCGGCCTCGAGCCCTGCGAGGAGCGAGACGAGGCCGAGGGGCACCTCGCGCTGCGCGCCCAACCGCAGCTGGCCGGCGTACTCGTGCCCTGCCAACGCTCCGGGCCCGCCCCCTGCCACGAGCGCAGCGCCGACACTCCACGCGCGACCCACGTGCACGGCGAGGCGTCCGAAGGCGATGGCATCCGCGTCGCTGGTGGAGGCCATGGCGCCCCCAGCGGCGATCGCCAAGCGGGCTCGCCAGGGCTCGGCCGGCGTGCCGCTGGCGCTGGGCAGCGCTGCGGGGAGAGGGGCGCCTCCCCGGGCGGCCACCTCGGGCGTGGGCAACGGAGCGAGCGATGCCCAGTCAACTTCACGAGCAG
>JACRCT010000972.1 GCA_016218885.1 Deltaproteobacteria bacterium
CCTCCGGGAGCCAAGTTCTGCGCCAGCTGCGGCAAGGCCACCGCGACCAACGGTCCCAAGAAGTGCGAGTGCGGCACGGAGATCGCTCCGGGCGGCAAGTTCTGCCCCAACTGCGGCAAGCCCGCTTAAGGCCCAGTCGCTGCGCCCTACCCTCTTCCAACCTCGGGCGGCCTCAGCGCCTCCCGAGGTTCCGAGCCTCTTCCGATGTCCCAGCGAACCTCCAGCAAGGGCAGCCGCCGCGCCAGCGACCGCCGTCAGGCCACACGGCACCCGATCGAGATCACCCTCGAGGTCACCGTGGGCAGGGAGATGCTCATCCTGGCCACTACCAACCTCTCGCGCCTGGGCACGTTCCTGCAGCGAGCCATCCCCTACCCGGTGGGGACCAAGGTCGGGCTGCGGGTGCTTCTCCCCGACGAGGCGCCGCCCATCGTCTGCTCGGGCGAGGTGGCCAACGTCCCCAACGCCAAGAGCACTGGAATGGGGATCAAGTTCACCGACATCGCCGAGCAGGACCAGCAGCGCATCGATATCTTCGCCCGGGCGCTCGTCTGATCAGGCCGCCCGTCTGCTGCTGAGCGGGATCAGGAGGGGACCGCCGTGCCAAGCCTCGATTCGCTGACCCCCAAGCAGCTGAAGAAGCTGGCCAACGAGCGGTTCTCGACCCTGGTGCTGGCCGAGATCCGCCGGGCCCGCGAGCGGATCGCCGAGCTCGAGCGCACCTACCCGTCCGCCAGCCGCAAGGAGCTGGCGACCCGGCTCATCGACGCCAAGAAGGCCATCGCCACCACCAGCGGCGCGGTGAGCGGCCTGTTCGGGCTGGTCTCGGTCCCGGTCGATCTGGTCCTGGTCACCTACCTGCAGATCTCGCTGCTGGTGGACATCGCGGTCCTCTCGCGAGTGAACCTCAAGTCAGCTCGCGCCCAGGACGATCTGCTCGACCTGCTGGGGTACGCCAATGGCACCGGGCCGCTGGTGCGCGCCGGGCCCAAGGTCCTGGGCCGCATCGCCGTCAGCCTGCTGCACCGAGGCGGGTTGCCCTGGCTCGGACGCGCCGTCCCCGTCGTCGCCGCGCCGCTGACCGCCTGGCTCAACAACCGCGCCCTCAAGCGCGTCGGCGACGAGGCCCTGCGCTTCTACGCCCGCGAAGGGAAACGCCAGAAGGCTGCGGAGTGAGCTTCTGCTCCTTCTTCGCTCTGTCTCGTGGGCAACGCCGGGGAGTGTGTCGGGTGCTCCAACCAGTGCGCGGCCGCCAGCGCGACCGAGTGCTCGGGCGGGCAGGTCCGCTCGATCAGCGAGTCACCAGTTCCGTGCCGGCGGCCAACCGCTCGAGATACGCGCCATAAGCGAATGCGCGAGCTCGGCCTTGGCCTGCGCGTTCGACGAGGACGTCAGCGTCGACGAGGGCCTTCACGGCTTTGGTGGCCGTGGGTTTGGTCGTCTTGAGCAGGGTGCCGACGCCGGAGATGGTGACGATCGGGTGCTCCGGGAGGAGTTCGAAGAGGCGCGCGGCCGTCAGCGAGGAGGACTTGGCGGCCAGAACCTTCTCTCGGTCGGCGGTGACCATTGCGAAGAGGTCGCGCGTCGCAGCGACGGCCTCGTTCGCCACGACCGTCACGCCTTCGAGGAAGAACGCAAGCCAGCCCTCGAAGTCGCCGTCGCTTCGGACCGCGCCGAGCCGGCGGTAGTACTCGGCGCGGTGCTGCTTGAAGAACGAGCTCAAGTACAGCAGCGGCTGGGACAGGAGCCGCCAGTGTTCGAGCAGAAGCGCGATCAGGAGGCGCCCGAGCCTCCCGTTGCCGTCGAGGTAGGGGTGGATGGTCTCGAACTGGACGTGCACGAGCCCGGCCCGAACGAGGGGAGCGAGCGGGCTGTCGGCGTGGATGAAGCGCTCGAGTTCCCCCAAGAGGTCGGGGACTGCGTGGGGCGGAGGAGGAACGAAGACGGCCTTGCCGGGCGTCCCGCCTATCCAGTTCTGGCTTTGACGAACCTCGCCGGGGAGCTTCTTCTGGCCCCGAACGCCCTTCATCAGCCGCCGATGAGTTTCGTTCAGCAGGCGGACCGTCAGCGGGAGCCCCTGGGGGTTCGACAGTTGATCGCGCGCGAAGCGCACCGCGTCGAGGTAATTGCAGATCTCCTGGACATCGGCGGAGTCGGCAGCCGGTTCGGCCTCGAACGCCAGCAGGTCTATCAGCGTCGCCTGTGTCCCTTCGATCTGCGAGGAGACGACGGCTTCCTTGCGCACGAAGGAGTAGAGGAACCAGGAGATCGATGGAACCATCGCGCTGGCCAACTCGAGGCGGGCGAGGGCTGCCTCGGCTCGCTGAAGCTCAGGGACCAGCTTCTCCGTGGCGAGCGGAGGCTCGGACGGTGGCAGGGGAGCCGGGATAAAGGCCGCGACCTCTTCGCCTCCGACGGACGTTCTGTCGTACAGCCCCGAAATTCTTGGCATTTGCGCCTCGGTAAAGAAGTCTTTCCCAGTCGACCGCGGAAGGAAAGAGATCTTTACTGAAGCCCTGGCGGAGGAAAGGTCTCTTTCCTCTCACCGGCCCAGGTGAGCGCCTGCCTTCGCGCCAGGACCGCTTCTCGCTGGCAGCGCAGCGTGACGGCACGGCTCTTCGCGGCCCCTCCGATGCGGCACCCTCCATCGTCTTCCCGGGCGAGGTGGCCAACGTCCCCAACGCCAGGAGCACCGGGATGGGCTCCGCCCGCGAAGGGAAGCACCATAAGGCGTCGGAATGAGCCCGGCTCAGGGTTGGTCGGCGATCGCCGGAGCCCCTGCCTTCGCCATCTTCTCCTGGGGCACCGCCTCCTCCACCGCGATCACCTGGCCGTAGCCCACGTCGAGGATCAAGCCGGGGTAGTAGGGCATGCGCGCCCCGTCCACCAGCAGCTCGAACTTCTTCTCCTTCTCAGAGCGGGTGATCTTCGTGACCCGGGGGCTCCAGGCGTTGCGGTAGACCCCGTCCACGATGCGCAGCTCGATCTCCAGGGCCTGGGCCTCGCTGCAGGTGGCGCTGAGCTTGTTGGCCCCCTCAGGCGCGTACTCCATGCGATCGCGCTCGACGAGCTCGAGGACA
>JACRCT010000094.1 GCA_016218885.1 Deltaproteobacteria bacterium
CAAGATGTCCGGGCCGGCCTCGGTCACGGGGAATGAGCTCGAGCTGCTCGAGCGACGCATCAAGTCGGTGGCCAAGGCCGAGGCGGAGATGTTCGGCCGAAGAAGGAGCGCTTGACCTTCGCCCGCCTCAACCTCGAGGTCCAGCGGGACCAGCTGCGCGGCTCACCGAGATCGCGGAGGCCGCCGAGGACTCCACCAGCGCCGCCTTCAAGCGCCTTCGCGACCTCCCGGCCGACATTGCCGGCCGAGCCGGCATCCTGATTACCAAGAAGCAGCAAGAGGCGAGGTACGACGATCGACCGAGAGCGCGACTCATAGAGCACGGAGCGGGCAATACGCCGCTCCTCTTAGCCCTTGTACCCGAACGATCCGGCTGGCTACGGGCCACAGCCTCACCGAAGATGAGCGCGAACTCCGGCCTGGAGGGGTCCGTGATCTGCTTCGAGCTCTTCATCAACAACAAGCGCATCAGCCGCGCCGGCATACCCGGGTAGCCCTCGTCCCCAACCCCGACCTGGATGTCCACCGCACCGGTTCGCCCATGGTATGGGTCATCGGGGAGATTTCCGATGGGCCTTGGTGGGAAAGGGTTGCACTGGAAAACAGTCGGGGCAGGCCTCGTACTTGTCTTCGGGGGCGCCCTGGTGGGATGTGCATCCGGGCCGATGGTCTTGGCGCCGAACGGCAACCGGGCGCCCAACCACGAGGGCGCAAGCTGGGTCGTCCACTACAAGGAGCAGCCGCCCGCGCCAGGCATGGACGGTCTACCCGTCACCTGTGCCGCCTACGTCGCAGAGGTCCGCGGCGACGGGTGCCGCCTGCGTACCGACCGCCACTCGGGTGAGAAGCAGGGGGTGTTCATCGGCTCGAGCGGCGGCAGTCGCCCCGGGTGTGGTGAGTCTGTGGAGATCTGCAAGCGGACCTTCACATGCGAATGCCAGAAGTGCGACGAGGTGCCGGGCTTTGGGTCGCGCTGGACAAGAGGGCGGAAGGCTACTCGAGTCCCCGACGGCGATAGGCTTCGGCTTGTCGTGGAGTACGACGGCGGAGTTTGCGAAGGTTGGGCGTCCGTCCACCATGAAGGATGGTGCATGGCGGCTGGGAGCGAGCGCAGCAGCCTAGGCGGATGCAAGCGACAGCTCTCCCATAACGACGAGAATGGATGCGGCAAGTCGGTGTCTTTCTGTGGCGAGACCGTCTTGTGCGACTGCGATGCGGAAGGGCGTGGGGGCATCTACGACCTCAAGACGCCGGTGGCGAGGTAGCCGATGCCCGTCGAGCGACTCGTGACCTTCCTGAACGTCGACTTGGAGCTCTACGGCCAGTTCGACCGGCAGGCTCTCGTGAAGGCTCTTGGCAAGTCGGTAGTCGTCCTGCACGAAGGCAGGGCCGCCAACGCCCCCCTCGTCCTTGAAGTGACCGACGTGGGGCTCGACGTTGCCAAGACGCTCGCTCAGTTCCTGAAGCTCATCCAGCGCCTGCCCAAGAAAGCGCGTGCTGCCTGGGACTCTGCGGAGCGGAGACGGTTCGACATTGGCATCCAGGGCGGCAAACGGCCGTACTCGACGTCATGGGCGCTCTCGCCAGAGTTGGTCGCCGGGCTCGCTGCTTGTCACGCCGAGCTGGCCATCACGGTCTATGGCGCGGAAGGGCGCAACATGGCGACTGCCAGTTCCCCGAAGCGGGTCCGTCGATGAGACCGCAGGCCACTGCCGGCCGAGCCGGCCGGAATCGGGTCGAATTGAGCTCCTGCTCGGCTCTCAGGGGGATTGCGGCAGCTCTCAGCGCCTGCGCCGTTGTCATCGTGCATGTGGACGCCCTGGCCTGTGATTGCATCGCCAGGCCGCTCTCTGAGCGTTACGAGAGAGCGGACCAGGTCTTCGTCGGCGAGGTCGTGGAGGCGAAGGACTGGTTGGGCGTATCCGCCACCTTCCAGGTCAAATCTCAGTGGAAAGGGGTCTCGACATCCGAGGTTGTGGTGCATAGCGGTTCGTCGAACTGCGACATTCCCTTCGCAATCGGTCAGACGTTCCTCGTGTTCGCGAGCCGCGGCGAGACGAGCATCTGTGCTCGAACAGAACCGGTCGAGCAGGCGGAGGCCGTACTCGACCTGCTCGGCCCGCCATTTGGAGGGAGCGAGACCACTCGGGCTCGATGGGTGGCGCTCGCGGTAGCAGGTTCTCTTGCGCTCGGGGCAGCCTGGTCACTTCTGCGGCGGCCGAGGCGGCTGCTGCTGGCATCCGCGTCGCTGCTTCTTGCCACTGCCGCCGCCGGCTTCGCACTCACACGAGCGCAGCAGCAACAGCAACTCGAGGCGGCCGAATTGCGTCAACTGCGCGACCTCGAATCACTCTGCGAAGACGCCGCAAGGGCAGCGCCACGGAAGGACTGCACCGACTCAGTTCTCCAGCGGCCAGAGCAGGTGAAGTTCGGATTCGCTTGGGCCACGCCGGGCGGGCCATTCGTTGCCACCAACTGGACGCATCTCTGCATCCTCGACGTTCGGGATAGGACTGCTCTGTGCTCCCAGGACTCGACCAAGGGGGTCGCATCCGCCGTCTCGGCAGATGGGACGGTAGCCGCCACAGCGGACCGCGGAGGGCTGACGATTTGGACTCGTCAGGCCCAGGCGCTTGTCGGTCGAGAGCTTGCGCCCTCCCAGGGGAACTCGATGGATACTCTCGGGTTCGGGGGCTGGTGCTTGGCGCTTGAGTTCGACCCGGGCGGAACCGCGATCACGGTGGTCTGGTCCAGGGCGGCAATAGGCGCACCGGCCTGGTGGGTGCAGCGTTGGGACGTCACGTCGGGCCGTCTGCTCAGCGAGTGGAAGGACGCTGGTGCCCCGGAGTCGGCGTCCATTTCCACAGACGGCAACCTGGTCGCCGTAGCCAGGAACAGCAGCACCGGTTCCCTGTTGGAGGTCCGCGACAGTACGACCGGTGCAGTTCGCGCCACTCATGCACGGCAATCGGCTGCGCTCCGCCCAGTCCTTGCCTTTGTCGGAGATAGTTCTGTCGTCCACGAGGCCCGAAGCCGGCAGCTGGAATTGCTCGAGATGTCGGGGTCGGAGTTGAAGAGGGTTTGGACCCGTCGGACCCGTTGTCCGATCCGTGCAGCCTCTGCCTCCGAGACCGGCGTGCTCCTGACGGCCGATGGGGCGCAGGTGCTCAACCCTGCGACTGGCGAACTGAAGCTCGAACTTGGCGGTGGGACTGCTCTTGGTGGGGTCGGCCGGGATGCCTACCTGCTTCGCCTGGAGGAAGGCGAGCCTCGGGTCCGACGATGCGCAGCGCGGTAGGAAGCAACGAGATTGCTACCCAGTTGCTACCGGCCCTTGGGAACCCTCGGAGAAACCAAGCGAAGTCGCGGCCTTGGAGGCGGCAAGCTGCGCCCTGAAAATCCCCGTGTCGATGGTTCAATTCCGTCCCTGGGCACAGGGAAGCCCCCGAGAAATCGGGGGCTTCGTCGTTGCGGGGCTCAGGGTCCCGAACCTTCTTGGTGCCACGCTTGGTGCCACGGACCGGCACGGAGTTCACGGCCTCGGGACCGAGCACCCCTTCCACGGCGATCTGCTTGTAGAGCTGCGTGACCACCAGCGAGCGGTGGGCGGCGATGTCCCTCACCACGTGGATGGGCACTCCCTGGTCGGCTAGCCAGGAGATGTAGGAGTGCTGGTCTGCGGAGTTCGTGCTCCTTGTCTCGTCGTTTCTTCGGCCGAAAGCGTAGGCGCTCGGCCTACTTGGACGGGCAACCGGCGCCTTGCTTCTGCGATTCAGACTCTGCGTGCGCGACGGCTCGCTCAAGGAATGGCAGCCAACGGCGCTGCACCGCCGCCCCTAGGATCATTTCGGCGAAGGAGCGATTGCTCTGAGGGTCTGCCGCGCCCTCAAGTAGCCGCTTGGGATGACCAGAAAGATGGTGGAGGGTCTCGTTGCATGCTCTGGCCAGGTCGGGCATGGGAACTTCCGTGAGCTCCGGATAGGTCTCGCGCGCGATGATCGTGACCTCGTGCGCGTAGGAGAGATAGGCGAGCACCATTCTGCTTTCGGAGAGGCGGAGCAGCCGTTCGAGAAGCGAATCGGCGCGGGCCTTCACGTCTGGCTCAATCGACATGGCGTTTGTTCTCCCAGGGTGAGCGGGAAAGTCCCACCGCGACTTCGGCAGTGTCCACCAAGAAGGTCGAGCTGTTGGTGAGCGGGTCTTGCGGCCGAAGAGCTAACCGCTAGAGAAGCCAGACGGCGATCACTGGAACGGCCTCAAGATCCAAGGTTGGCTTCTCCGCCCTGTAGCGATCATAGAAGGGCAAGGCGGGGGCGGGGCATTCTCGTTGTCGAAGTACGTTTGACGCCCCGTGAGCAGCCGGCCTAGTGTTCGCGCCCTTGGCCGGCACGTAGGTGGAGCCTGCGCTATCATTCCGAACGATGGCTGATCGAGCGACACAGTTGCGGGAACTTGGGCAGCGGCTCTTGGGCTGCCAGCGCGAAGCCGGCTTGAGCGCAAAGGAGCTCGCCGAGAAGGCCCGCGTTCCCCTTGCGGCGCTCGAGTCGTTCGAGCGGGGCACTGGTGGCATGGGTGTCGCTGCCTTGTCGCGAGTGGCAAAGGTGCTTGGCGTCTCGCCGGGCTCCATTCTCGTCACGAGCCACCCGAAGGAGCGGGCGTTCACCGAACCAACGGTTCTCCTCAGGAGCGCAGGCAACGCGGACATGGGCGACTCTGACCGCGACGCACTCGCGAGCGCCTTGATTCGTGCTCGCGCTTTCTCGCAGGCCGGTCGACTGCTCGGAGTCGAGCAGCTCGCTGATCGCTTCTCTCCGAGTCCTCCGCCCGTCGAGCGTCCACACGAGGCGGGCTACGAGGCCGCGCGAAAGGCTCGGGCGCTTCTCCCTGAGCGACCCACCGACCTTCGCGACCTCGCAAGGTTGATCGAGAACCGATTCGACATCCTCGTGGTCGAGCACGAGTTCGCCCATCCGGGAATCTTCGGCGCATGCTGCCGATCCGGCTCCGCCCGGGTGATCGCCGTTGCCAAGCGCATTCGGACGGAGACCACACGGCGGTTCGTGTTGGGCCACGAGCTCGGGCACCACTTGATGGACTTGGGTGCCGAGGGAACTGCGATCGACGAGCAGATGCTCGACGGAGCAGGGTTCTGGATGGAGAGCTCGCCGACAGAGAAGCGGGCGAATGCCTTCTCAGCGATGCTGCTCGCGCCCGAGCGTGCGGTGCGGGAGGTTCTTGGTCAGCCGGATCCGGCAGGCTACGGACTCGAGCAGGCGCGTCAGCTCGTTCGGCATGCAAGGGAGTCGTTCGGCGTCGGCTTCGCTGGCATGGCCTGGCACCTTCACAATCTTGGCTACATCCGTAGCCCCGAAACCGTCCACGCGTTGCTCGTCGAGCCAGACACGGGTGACGTCCAGCGCTTCGAGAGCGACCTCGCGCACGACGGGCTCGCTCGCAGAATCTTCGAGCTTCGCGAGCGAGAAGGCCTTTCTGCCGCACGTGAGCGCGAGCTTCTCGGCACCTCTGCCTGACCAGACAAGATGGCGCGCTACGCGATTGACTCAGACGTGCTCGGCACGATCCAGCGGAGCGGCTACTCCGCCGAGATCGGCGCGCTTGGCCGCCTGCCTGTCGTGATCACGGACGCAGTGTGGGATGAGCTGACTATCAACGCTGCTGCCAACGGCTCGAACGCGGCCTCGGTCAGGGCGGCCGAGGATCTCCTCAAGGCTATCGCTGGCGGCCCCACGGTGCTTGAGCCCGCGACACCCGAGGCTGTGACTCTCGACGCGCTTCACGGCGACGTGGCCACCGAGGACCTTGGCGAGCACTCGATCATGGCGTACACGGTTCACAACCCTGACGTGATGGCAGTTCTGATCGACAAGAGAGCTACCTGTCGCGCCGTCGAAGAGGTTCGCGGTCGAGTGCTCTCGCTACACGGCTTCCTCGATGTCCTGCGTGCAGAGCATCGCCTCGACCGCAGGGTGGCAAGCGCGATCTCGCAGTACTTCTGCGTGCGCCACAAGCCGACCGTTCCGCCGCTCTGGTGGTGAATCAGCGCAGGCTTCGACGATGCTCCGCACTTCGTGCGGTCTTTGTGACGCTTTGACCTGGTAGATGGCGCTGAGTGCTGGGACAGGTGGCCGGCCTGCTTGCGCCCTTGGGAAAGCCAACCCCTCGGAGGGAGCACATTCCAGTACTTGTGCCGGGCGAGGGCGGTCGCGGTCATCACCTCGACGAGCGGGAGCTGGTAGGCGTGCAGCCCGGCCGCCAATCTGCATCCGCCGCAGCCCCCGCCAGCTGAGCAGGCCAGGAGTCCCGGGGACCCGGAGCCCAGGCCACCAGCGGCCCTCCGTTTGCCTTCCCGCGCACGTAGACCTGAGAATGGAGCTCGTGGAGCCCTCGCCCGTCATCGAAGCAGAGGAGGCGATGCGCCAGCAGCGCAGGGCCCGCCGCACGACCTACCGCGCCGGCGCGCTGCTCATACTTGGCATCGGCGCGGCAGCGCTCTTGAGTCCCGCGAGAGCGCCGGTCCTGCTGACCCTTCACGCGCTCTGGGCGATGCATGTCTTCCTGGTGGGCGAGTTGGTCGGTCTGGGGAGGCTTTCGGCGCGCGTGGGAGGCCTCGTCTCGTCCACGGGCGCCCTCGCGTATCTCCCGGCGATCGTCTTGGTCGCCATCCCGACCGACGAGAGCGTCATCTTCACCGCATTGGTGTGCATGCCCCTGATCATCGCCGCGCTGGCACCCGACGACCGCGGGTCCCTGCTCCTCAACGCAATCGGGAGCTTCACCTGGATCGTCGTCTTAGGGCTGACCGCATATCACGAGCCGGGTCGAACCCTGGTCGCCGCCGTCATGTGCGTAGCGTGCTCCATCATCGGCCTCGTCGCCATGAACAACTACCCGCGGTCCATGGCGGCCGAGTCTCGGGCCAATGCCGAGAGGATCGACGCGCTCAAGGCGCTGGCCGAGATGGAGCGTGATCGCGCAAGCGTCGAGCGACTGGTCATGCTCGGCCAGCTCACCGCCGGCGTCGCCCACGAGATCAACAATCCTCTGGCCGCGGTCATCGCGAACGTCGGCAGCGCGCGCGCGCAGGTGCAGCTGGCGGGGCCAATGGACGGCGAGGTCGCAGAGACCTTCCGCGATGTCGAGGATGGCCTGGCGCGGATCCGGCAGATCGCGCGCGA
>JACRCT010000973.1 GCA_016218885.1 Deltaproteobacteria bacterium
CGCGCTGCGCGAGCCCTACCTCGACGCGGGCTTCTGGCACATGGCCCGCAAGCGCGGCGGATGGCTCTCGGCGCTCTTCCTGGGCGAGATGCTCACCGCCACCGCCATGGCCTTCTTCGAGCAGGAGATCGCCCAGGCTGTGGTGCTGGCCCTGTTCGTGCCCCTCATCATCAGCAGCGGCGGCAACTCCGGCTCGCAGGCCTCGACCCTGGTGATCCGCGCCATGGCCGTAGGCGAGGTGCGCCTGCGCGATTGGTGGCGGGTGATGCGCCGCGAGGTGGCGACCGGCCTGGTCCTCGGGAGCCTGCTCGGATCCATCGGCTTCTTGCGCATCGTCCTGTGGCAGGCGATCACGCCGCTCTATGGAGAGCACTACCTCCTGGTGGCCGCCACCGTCTTCAGCAGCCTGATCGGAGTGGTCTTGTTCGGCACCTTGGCGGGCTCGCTCCTCCCCTTCCTGCTGCGCCGCCTCGGGCTCGACCCCGCCAGCGCCTCCGCCCCGTTCGTGGCCACGCTGGTGGACGTCACCGGGCTGATCATCTACTTCACCCTCGCCGCCGCGATCCTCTCCGGGACCCTCCTGTAGGCGCCGCCTCGCGCGCCGAGCGCGCCGCTCGCACCGCGGGCCCTCGCCGGGGGGCCGTCAGGCGCCACCTTGCCAGCGAGGCGCCCCTCGAGCCGCCGGAAGGCAAAATCAGCCGTTGAAATCGCTGCCCTCGGCGTGTACGGATCGCACCGTTCTCGCGGCTTCTCTTCCGCGCGACGCGCCGCCCAAAGGAGCACGGCATCGACATGACCACGAGCCCTCGAGTCTGGACCATGGCCGACGCGTTGGAGACCTACGCGATCCCCAACTGGAGCAGCGGCTTCTTCGGCATCAACGAGAAGGGCCACGTGATGGTCCACCCCGAGGGATCGGGCGGGCCGGCGGCCGACCTCAAGGAGCTGGTGGACGAGGTCATCCGCCGCGGCATCGACCTGCCGGTGCTGCTGCGCTTCACCGACATCCTCAACACCCGCAGCACCGCGCTCAACGAGGCCTTCCGCCGCGCCATCCAGGAGAACGGCTTCAAGGGCGGCTACCGCGGGGTGTTCCCCATCAAGGTCAACCAGCACCGTTGGGTGCTGGAGGAGATCGTCAAGATCGGCCGGCCCTTCCACTACGGGCTGGAGGCCGGCTCCAAGCCCGAGCTCTTGGCGGTGATGGCCCTGCTCGAGGACGAGGAAGCGCTCATCATCTGCAACGGCTACAAGGACGAGGAGTACGTCGAGACCGCGCTCCTGGCCAACAAGCTGGGCCGCAACGTGATCCTCGTGGTCGAGAAGATCAGCGAGCTGCACCTCATCGCCGAGGTGGCCAAGCGGATGAAGGTCAAGCCGCGCATCGGGGTGCGCGTCAAGCTCTCCAGCCGGGGCGCCGGTCGCTGGGAGGCCTCAGGCGGCGACCGCTCCAAGTTCGGCCTCTTCGCCAGCGAGTGCATGGAGGCCATCGGCTACTTGCGCGAGCAGAACCTGCTCGACTGCTTCGAGCTGATGCACTTCCACCTCGGCAGCCAGATCTCCAACATCCGCTCCATCAAGAATGGCCTGCGCGAGGCCTCGCGCTTCTTCGTCGAGCTGTGCAAGCAGGGCGCGCCCCTGAAGTACATCGACGTGGGCGGGGGCCTGGGCGTCGACTATGACGGCAGCCAGACCAACTTCAGCTGCTCGGTGAACTACACCCTGCAGGAGTACGCCAACGACGTCGTCTACTCGGTCTTCGAGCAGTGCGAGGCCGAGAAGGTGCCCCACCCCACCATCGTCAGCGAGTCGGGGCGGGCGGTGGTGGCCCATCACGCGGTGCTGGTGGTGGGGGTGCTGGGCACCAGCGAGTTCGAGGTCAAGAAGGTCCCCGACAGCGTCCCCGAGTCCGCCCCCTCGGTGCTCAAGAACCTCATCGCCACCTACAAGGACGTCACCCGCAAGAACGTCATCGAGGCCTGGCACGACGCCCTGGAGTACAAGGAGGAGTGCCTGACCCTCTTCTCTCTGGGGCACCTTTCCCTCGAGCAGCGGGTCGCCGCGGAGAACGTCTACTGGGCCCTGTGCTTGAAGATCCTCAAGATCTCCAAGGAGCTGGACGAGCTCCCCGAGGAGCTCGAGCCCCTGGAGAAGGCGCTCTCGGACATCTACTTCTGCAACTTCTCGGTGTTCCAGTCGCTGCCCGACTCGTGGGCGGTGGACATGCTCTTCCCCATCATGCCCATCCACCGGCTCAACGAGCAGCCGACCCACAAGGCGGTGCTGGGCGACATCACCTGCGACTCCGACGGCAAGATCGACCACTTCATCGACAAGCGCGACGTCAAGGACGTCCTCGAGCTGCACCCGATGAACGGCGAGCCCTACTACCTGGGCATCTTCCTGGTCGGCGCCTACCAGGAGATCCTCGGCGATCTTCACAACCTCTTCGGCGACACGCACGCGGTGCAGGTCAAGATCCAGCCCGCGGGCTACCAGATCGAGCACGTAGTGCCCGGGGACACGGTCGCCGAGGTGCTGCACCACGTCATGTTCGACCGCGAGGACCTGATGACCCGCCTGCGCCGCGCCTCGGAGGTCGCGCTGCGCGCCGGACGCATCACGCTCGAGGAGTCGCGGCACCTGCTGCGCGCCTACGAGGAGGGCCTCTCGGGCTACACCTACCTGGAGCGCGAGGGCTGAGCCCGCCTCGACCCCGCGCTGAACGACGAGACCGCCACCATGACCAAGTTCAACGAGAAGTCGTTCTCCGTTCCCTGCTCGACGAGCGCGCTCTCACAGGAGGAGCTCGCTCGTCGCTGGGACGCCGTCTTCGGCAAGAAGCGCCCGGCCGCTGCAGCCGAGGAGTCGGCGGGCAAGAAGAGCAGCTCCCAGCCAGCGAAGAAGGCCAAGAAGCCGAAGAAGAAGGCCTGATCGAGATGCCCGCGCCCGAGGCCCTGTCCCAAGCCCGCGTCGTCCTCTGCTCGGCGTGCCTGCTGGGCTTCGGCTGCCGCTATGACGGCGCGGACAAGCGCAAGTCGCAGGTCGCCGACGCCCTCGCCGGCAAGGAGATCGTCCCCATCTGCCCTGAGGTGGCAGGCGGGTTGCCGGCGCCGCGGCCCCCCGCGGACTTCGTGGACGGGGACGGGGCGGCGGTCCTCGAGCGCGGGGCCCGCCTGCGCTCCAGCCTCGGTGACGACGTGACCGAGGCCTTCCTTCACGGGGCCAGGCTTGCGCTGGAAGCGGCGCAGCGGTATGGCGCTAGCGTGGCCGTGCTCAAGGAAGGCAGCCCGTCGTGCGGCATCCACCGCGTGACGGTGGGTGGAGCAAGCGTGGCGGGGCTGGGTGTCGCCGCCGCGGCGCTGCGCCACGCCGGGCTGGTGCTGGTCTCCGACGAGGAGCTTTGACGGCGAATGAGGCGGGCCAACGACCTCGTGAGGAGAGCGTGACCAAGAGCCCAAAGGCCGGCCGGCAGGGGGCGACCCCCACCCGCATCGTCTACGACGTCATCGTCCTCGGCTCGCAGCTGGCGGCGGTGCTGGCCGGGGGCCTGCTCGCCAAGCGCGGCTACCGCGTCCTCTTCGTGGACCCCGACGGGCTGGGAACCGGCTACGAGCACGAGGGCTATCAGCTGCCCTACGCGCCGGCGATGTTGCCGCACCTGCGGCGCATGCCCGCGGCCGAGACCGCGCTGACCGAGCTCGGGGTGGCGGTGGACCTCTTCCGCACGCTCGATGCCCAGGCAGACCACGAGCTGCAGCTTCTCTTCCCACGCCAGCGATTGGAGCTTTCCCCTGACGAGGGCCGGCGCTCGGCGGAGCTCACCCGCGAGTTCGCCCAGCGCAAGGACGGCCTCCTCGCCGGGCTGAGCGCGGTGCAGGCCCGTGCCGAGGCCACCGACCCCTTCTTCAAGCAGGCCCTGCCCTTCCCTCCAGGAGGTTTCTTCGAGCGCCGGGCGGTCAGGAAGGCGGCCGTGGCCTGCCCGCCCGTGCGGATGGACGGCGAGCCGCTCGAGGCGCTGCAGGGCTCGCCCTTCGGCGGCGCGCTCGAGTCGTTGGCGCGCTTCCTCTCGAACCTCGAGGACTCCGAGGCCGGCACCCTGTCCCGCTTGCGCCCCGTGGCCCAGCTGCTCCACGGCGCCTGCCGCTTCCCGGGAGGCTACGCCGGGCTGGTCGAGGCCCTGCGCGCGCGCCTGCTGGATCTGGGAGGCGACGTCCTCGGCGACTCGCGCGAGCCCGCGGAGGTGGAGGAGCTGCTCTTCGACGGCGGGCGCTTCAGCGGGGTCAAGCTCTCGGGCAGCGCCAACGTCTACCGCGCCGGCTGCCTGGTGGTGGGCATGGACGTGAGCTCGCTGGCGGCGCTGATCTCCCCGAGGGCGAAGAAGCACGGCCTGTCGGACCTGCTGGAATCGGTGCGCGTGCGCCGGCACCTGTTCGCGGTCAACCTGGTGCTCAAGGAGGCGGCCATGCCTCTGGGGCTCAAGGAGCTGGCGCTGCTGCATCCGGGAGACGAGTTCCACGGCCCGGTGCTGCTCGAGGTGCTCCCGGCGCACAAGGGCGGCAAGGAGCTCGCGACC
>JACRCT010000996.1 GCA_016218885.1 Deltaproteobacteria bacterium
AGATGGAGGCGCCCAAGCAGCTCGGTCCGGGGCGGGGGTAGAGCCGTCCATCGGGGTCAGCGTCGCAGTGACCGGTGTCAGGGCCGCGAGCGTCAGCGACCGGGTTCTTCGGTTTCGGTCCGCATGGGCTGCGCCCGAGGGAGTAGGTCGAGCACCAGATGAGGCTTGCGTCTCCCGCGCGGACGGGCGGACGATACTCCGGCTCCTTCCAGAGGTTCCGATGACACGCTCCTCTCTCCTTGGTCCCATCGCCCTCTGCGTGGCGTTGGCCGCCTGTGCCGACTCCGGCTCGGGGGGCCCCGCGGATGCGGCGCGCGCGAAGGCGGCTGATGGTGGGGAGGTCGGGCCCTGCACCCCGCACTCCGAGGCGTGCGACGGCGTCGACAACGACTGCGACGGGGAGACCGACGAGGGCTTTGACCAGGACGGGGACGGGGTGACCTCGTGTGGCGGCGACTGCGACGACAGGTCGGCCTCGGTCCGCCCGGGAGCGCCCGAGCTCGCCAACGGCAAGGACGACGACTGCGACGGGAAGACCGATCTCCACGCGCCGGGGGTGGACTACGACCAGGACGGGACGCCGCATCCCGAGGACTGCAATGACGAAAACCCGCTCGTCGGTCCACAGGCCGCCGAGGTCGCCGGGGATGGCACCGACAACGACTGCGACGGCCAGGTCGACGAGCCGAGCGCCGACTGCGAGGGCCAGGCTGCAGGTGCGGACGCGGACAGCTTCGCCCGGGCGATGGAGATCTGCGGGGAGATCGAGCAGGCGAGCTTCCCTGTGGGCGACCCCGTCTCGCGGGCCATCCGGACCGGCTTCGGCCAGCTCATCCGTCCCCAGCGTGGCAGCAAGATGATCATGCTCACCACGGGCCAGGCGCTGGACGTCTTCGACAACCAGGCCTACCGCCCGCAGGACGGCTGGGACTTCCAGACCTCCCAGGCCCATCCCCTCTGGGCGCGACCGCGCTGTGGCCCGATGGATCAGATCGAGCCCCGGGCCCAGGACCTCAGCGAGCTCACGCTCAGGCTGAAGGTCCCCCAGAACGCGAAGAGCTTCACCTTCCAGTTCAACTTCTTCTCCGCGGAGTACCCGGAGTTCGTCTGCACCGAGTACAACGACCGCTTCATCGTGATCCTGGAGTCGAGCGCGCTCGACCGCTCCAAGCTGCCCGAGGGCAACTGCCTGCCGGGAGCCGGCGCTGCGCGCTGCAACATCTCCTACGACGCCAGGGGCCAGCCGATGACCATCAATAACGGCTTCTTCGACGTCTGCGTCGACTCAGCCATCAACGACTGCACCAAGCCCATCACCGACCTCTTCATGACCGGCTATGAGGTTCCGGATGGGGACTGCAGCGACCCGGGATGCATTGCCGGAGGGGCGACGGGATGGCTCACCACCACCGCCCCGGTCACCCCGGGCGAGACGATCACGCTGCGCTTCCTGGTGCTCGACGAGGGCGACGGCATCCTCGACTCGGCGGTGCTCATCGACAACTTCACCTGGCAGGCGACCGCGGTGAGCGCACCGGTGACAGAGACCGGGCCGAACTGAGCCCGTCCCCAGAAGCCCGGCGCGGCGATCCCTGAAGGAGGCTCTCCTCCACTCGGCCATACGGGTCGGGCCAAGTCCCGCAGCTTTCGCCTTCGGGAAGGAGTCGACGTGAACCGGAATACCCAGGCGCTGGTGCTGCTGCTCGCCCTCGGAGCGGCTTCTTCGGTGCGAGCGGACAAGGTCATCTCCAACGGCGAGCTCTACGTGGACGGCCGGCGGGTCTTCGTCAAGACCGCCGTCCCCTTGCGCAACTTCGCCTCCGACGACTTCCGCTCGCGCGCCGACATCCTGATCGGCAAGGGCTACAACAACTTCAAGCTCAACCTCTATTGGGTCGACTACGACGGCGACGGCGATGGGGCGCTGGAGCCCAACGCGCTGGTCATGCTCAACGAGCTCATCGGCCACATCCGTGCGCAGGGCGCGTTCTGCGCGCTCTCCTTCGAGACCTACAACGTGGGCGGGGGCGGCGTTCCGGCGCCGTTCTTCACCGCTCACCCGGAGGCTCAAGCCGTCAACCAGCACGGGCAGCTCGCCTACGACACCTACTACGCCACCAACAAGGCCATCCCCTCGATCTTCCATCCCGCCTATCTGTCGGCCAGCCGCGCCTTCATCAAGAACGTGGTGCGCGGCGTCGATCCCGCGAAGGTCCTGTACTACGAGACCACGGTGGAGCCTCAATACGTCGGCGGGGATTGGCTCGATTTCTCCAACGCGGCCCGGGACGCCTACCAGCAGTACTGCGCCGCAAACGGCCTGACCTACAGCTGGCCCCCGAGCACCTCCAACCTGCAATGGAACATCTTCCGGGCGCGGGCCCTGGCCGAGTGGATCGACGGGGACGCCCAGGCCATCCGCGAGGTCGCCGGCCCGAGCGCCCTGGTGGCGGTCGACTTCCTGGAGGCTGGCTACTCCACGCCCAACCCGGTCAACGGGGACAACGCGACCTTCCTGGGACACCTCAACGGCGCGAGCATCCTGCAGTGCAACTGGCACTGGAATCCCTACACCGCAACCCCCTTCGAGACCGCCTACGACCTGGCCAACTCGCTCCAGCCCACCAAGCACTGGGCGATCAGCGAGCACATGACGCTGAACGGCTCGGACTTCCGGGGGGACGACATCAGCGCCCTGCTGCAGCACACCCTCAGCCGAGGCAACCGCTTCGGCTGGGAGATCGTGAATACCCTCAACAACACCAATGACTCCTTCAGCGTCTACAACGACGATTGGAGCCCGAAGAGCGAGATCGCGACGCTCGACAACAACCACGCCTACTGGATGAGCCTCGGCCACGGCGGGCAGGCCGAGCCTTACGTGGGGGAGTTCGTCTCCCAGAGCTACCCCAGCCAAATGGTCTCGGGGGCCACCTACCCGGTGTCGATCGAGCTCCAGAACCTGGGCACTGTGACCTGGGGGGCCGGTACCAGGCTGGGCACGACCGAGCCGATGGACCGCCTGAGCCCTTTCGCCGACGGCAGCTGGCTCGGCGCCAACCGGGCGGCCTCGGTCGCCGGGCCGACTGCGGTCGGTGAGGTCGCCCGATTCGCCTTCACGATGACTGCTCCAACGGTGACCCAGCCGACCACCTTCGTCGAGCACTTCGGGCTCGTCGAGGATGGAGTGCAGTGGTTCAGCCGCCCCGCGCTCGCCCAGCTGTGGTTCTCGATCGAGGTCGTCCCTGACCAACCCGACGCCGGCGCGCCAGGACCGGACGCGGCGGGGCCGCTGACGCCCGACGCTGAAGGGGAGGTGCCGGATGCGGAAACGGCGGGGCCGGATGCGGCAGGGGTCGAGCCGGACGCAGCTGGGACAGAGCCGGATGGCTCGGAGTTCGCCGAACCTGACGCGCGGGCTCCCTCGGCCAGAGATGTGGGCTCGAGGGACGGCGCGCTGGCCCGTGCGGACGCAGCGATTGCCGGGCTGGGCGGAGATTCAGGCCTGGAGGTCGCGTCCGGTTCCGGTTGCGCGTGTGGGCCTCAGGGCGCTGCGAGCCCCTTCTCGATGGTGTCGCTGATCCTGGCGGGGCTCTGGTTTCTGCGGGGACGAGCCCCACGTCGTGCAACTCATCACCCGGGTCGGGACCGGAGCGCGGCAGCGACCTGAGTTGCCCCACGTGGTGCAACTCATGCCCGGGTCGGGACCGGAGGCGGCAGTGACCTGAGTTGCCCCACGTGGTGCAACTCATGCCCTGGTCGGGACCGGAGGCGGCAGTGACCTGAGCTGCCCCACGTGGTGCAACTCATGCCCTGGTTGGGACCGGAGCGCGGCAGCGACCTGAGTTGCCCCACGTGGTGCAACTCATGCCCGGGTCGGGACCGGAGCGCGGCAGCGACCTGAGTTGCCCCACGTGGTGCAACTCATGCCCGGGTCGGGACCGGAGGCGGCAGTGACCTGAGTTGCCCCA
>JACRCT010000997.1 GCA_016218885.1 Deltaproteobacteria bacterium
GAACATCTCGTAGAAGTCGCCGAGCCTGAAGAAGAGGATGGCGTCGGGGTGCGCCGCCTTGGTCTGAAGGTACTGGCGCATCATGGGAGTGAGCGCGCCGATGGCGCGCGCCTCGGCCGCAGGCGCTGCGCCAGGGGCCACCTCGGTCTCCTCGGGAGCGCCTTCGGCCTTCACGTCACCTCCGTGGGTTTGGGCTCCAGGCTTCTGACCTCTGGCAAAGCCTTCGACCTTGGCGGACCCCTTGAGTCCGGAGCCGCTTGTCCTGGAGCCTGGGGTCTGGGTTAGGTGGTGACCCGCTTGAGGCGGGCCTGCTGCTCCGCGGCCTCGATGCGCTCGTGAGCCTCGGCACGCAGCTTCTCCTCCTCACGCCGCCGACGCTCCTCGGCTTCCCGCTCCTCGGCGGTGGGCTGCGCCATCCGCTCGGCGAGCGCCTGCCGCTCGGCTTCACTGGGGACAGGCGGCGCGCCGGGAGCGGCGGCCATCCCAGCTGGCGCAGCGGGAGCGCTCACGGGAGCTGCCGAAGAGGCGGGCGAACGGGCGGGGGCGGGTGGGCGCTCCTCGCGACCGCGGCGGGACCGCTCGTCCTCGCGGCCCTTGTCGCGGCAGCGGCGGAAGAAGTCCTCGTCGAGATCCCACACCTCGATGGAGGTGCTCCCGACGCCTACCTTGGCCTCGATGTGCTTCTCGGCCAGGGCATCGGCGCACCACAGCAGCACGGGCGACTGCCCTCCCGCCTGGGCCTCGTGGCGGGCGTCGCGGGTCACCTCGGCCGGGCAGAGCACGATGCCCAGCTGGGCTCCGTGCTGGGTCAGGTCCTTGCGCAGGTCTTCCACGTCCTCGCGCTCGACCTCGGGACCACCTTTGAGGACCTGCACGACCCAGCGCAGCTCAGTCAAGCCGTCCTTGCGGCGGGCCGTGAGCAGCGGGCCGTCCTTGCTGCGCTTGATGACCTTCAGGTCCCGGAAGCCCTGCTGCTCGAGCAGCGCCAGCCCGGCGCGCTCGTAGGCGAAGGCGTCCATGTCTCCAAGGCGACGGCGGACCAGCCGCACGATCTGCCTGCGGTGCTCCGCCGCCTGGGCGACGAGTCGCGTGGCGCCCGGCCCACGCTCGAGCTTGCCCTCGGTCAGCGGCACCCCCAAGGCATAGGCGAAGGCGGCCTCGAGCTCGACGCTGGGTGCTTCCCCAGCTACAGCGCGCTCGACCGAGACCTCGCCATGGGCCCCCAGGGTGAAGGCGGGCTTGCGCCCCGCCTCAGCGCGGCGACGGTTGTCCTCGCGCAGGGCGTTGAGCAGGGCCTCGGCCCCCAGATCCTCGCTGACCAGCTCGCGCTCGCGCGCCGCGGCCGCCAGATCCACCGCGGACATGGGGCCTGTGACCTGGGAAAGGATCTCGAAAGCCACCTCGGGCAGCGGCGGGAAGCGGCGACGGCGGCGGCGCTCCTCGTGGTCCTCCTCGCGCCGGCCCTTGCGCGGCCGCTCGCCGCGGCCGGCGATGCGGACCTTGTCGGGCGAGGGGATGGGATGGCGCTCGCGCGGCCTCAGGGGCTTCTCCCCGTCGGGCGGAAGCTCGGGAGAGGCCGCCAGGGCCACCGGGTCCTCCGGGATCCCCCACTCGACCAGCCCGTAGGTGAGCATCGCCGTGGCGACGACCTTGCGGTCGGTGCGCCGGCGGGCCATCGCCAGCAGGCGGCTCTGCATCACCTCTTCCGGCGACTTGCCGACGTGGGAGAGCAGGTTGTCCTTGAGCGCGGCCTCGGTGATGGCGTTGACGTGCAGCGGCTTTCCCTCGCGCTCCAGGACGCGCAGGGCGGCTTCATAGAATGTCATCCAGTTCCTTGTCGTGGGCCTTGATTCCAAGCCACCGAAGGCTTAGGCGTTGTCCGGCGGGTTCCCCGAGGCCACCTCCGCCATGCTGCGCGGCAAGTGGGCGGCCCGTTCCTTCGCGCCTCGGACCCCGCCCAAAAGACTTCGAATTTCGCCCCCTTCCGCGATCGGCTCCGTTGCCGAGCGGAGGGCGGCTGAATCCTAGGGAAGGGCCGGTGCCGAAGTCAACCGCCAAACGCCGAACGCCTGGCCGTCTCGCCGATGAGCATGAGGGAATCCTCACGTTGAGGAGGAGCTGGCGTAGGATGGCCCCGGACTTCAAGGGACCCTTTCCAGATACAGGACATCCAGGGAGTCGGGCCGCGACCCATCATGGTGCGCATCCTCACCGGCGACAGCTGGAAGCTCAACCCCGACTACCTGCAGAGCCTCAAGCTCGTCGCCGGTCGCGCCCCGCGTTTCTCCACAGCCTCCATCCTCGACGCGCTGGGCATCGAGGTCGACGGGGTGAACATCACGCAAGGCCAGTCGGAGGCGGCGATCTTCCAGGTCGTCGACGAGCTGGCGGCGATCGTGCTGCGCATGTGCCGCGATCCCTCGGGCGGCGGCCAGGTCTCTCTGGGGGAAGGCGCGACTGAGCTCGTGCTAGGGCGGCGCGGGGCCCGGGCCTCGCTGTGCCTGGTGTCGCTGGCCCGTCCCGCACGCGTCCTCGCCGGGGAGTTGGAGGTCGACCTGTCCGCGCTAGCGCAGGCGACGGCCTCCTGCGCGCAGGGGCTGCTCTCCGATCTGGCGGGCATCAACGATGCGCTGGCCAAGGCGTCTTTCTCGCGCAGGTTGGCGCAGCGCACCGAGCTCTTGCGCAGGGCAGCGCAGCTGAGCGGTCGAAAGCGGGCACGCAAGCCGGACCGGACGCAGCTCGCGCCCGAGCCGGTTGCACCCTCGGGGCGCGAGGGCCCGGGGCTCGGCTTCGCGCTCTTCGACGAGGAGGGGCGCGTCGACGCCTACCGCAAGGGCGGCGAGCTCTACTCGCTGCTGGGGCCCGGCGAGGTCTTCCTGCGCGACGCACGCGGTGGGACGCTGGCCGCCGTCAAGGGCGCACCCTTCCTGCTGCTCACCGACCTGGCGCGAGCCGCGGCCGACCTGCTCCAGGCCCACGAGAAGAAGGCGCAGGCCTGGGAAGGTGCGTTGGCGCCGGGCAAGCCCAAGCTGCGGCTCGACCTGGCTGACGAGCTGCTGGTCGCCGAGGGCCACTGCGTCCCGTGCCGACCTCTGGAGCTGGCGCGAGCCTTCCTGCAGGCCGCTCTGGACTTCGGCGGGGCGATCGTCGCGCGCAACCCCGGCCAATCGAAGAACCCCTATCTGAGCTCGCTCGTGGAGACGGCCCGAGAGCGGCTGGACCACCTGCGCGAGGTCGAGGGCGGCGACGTCTTCGCCGACTCCGCCGCGGCCCCGAGAGCAGGCTCGGTCCACGGCAGCGGCGCCCCGCTCGCCAGCGCCGGCAACACCCTCAAGCGGCTGCGCTACCGGGTCGCGTGGAGCGGCGCGGATACCGGGCCCAAGACCCGAGCGGCGCGGATCGAGGACGGCACGCTGGTGGTGCTGGGGGGACGGCGAGCGAGCTTCGTGGACGCGCTCAGCGGCGAGGTGCTAGCGCGACGAACCGGCGACGGGCTGGTGTGGGGCGACGACGGGGTGCTGATCTCCGACCGCGCCCGCCTGCTGGGCGTGGGCTGGCGCGGAGCCCCGGTCTTCCTGCGCGATCTGCCAGGCCACGATCACCCGCCCCTCACCGCCTCGGGGGGCGTCATCCAGGCCGGCGAGGTGCGCCAGCGAGCCACGGTCTGTGTCCTGGAGGGGAGCGTGCTGGCGGCTCTCCTGTCGGCCAGCGGTCGCGCCCTGTGGCACTTCCACGCGCCGCAGGCCGTGCGGATAGCCGCGGCGGCGCTCAAGGATCGCATCTGGGCCGCCGCAGACAACGGCTTCCTCTATGCCCTGGAAGCCAAGATGGGGCAGGTCGTCTTCCGAGTTCGGGCGGGATGCGCCTTCGAGGGAAGCCTGGCGTTGGGCGGTGGGCTCGTGGCGAGCCTGGGGCGGCAGGATGGGGCGCTGTGCCTGGCCGCGGTGGACGCCGCGAGCGGACGGCCCCGCATGCTGCGCCCCCTGGCCGCGCGCTCCTGCGGCACACCCCTGCCCTTCCGCCGCCGGCTGATCGTCGGGGCCCTCGTAGATGGCGAGTCCCAGGTCATCGCCATCGGGTTCGACAGCAGGGAGGCCTTCCGCACCCGTCTGGCAGCCTCGGGCGGGGTTCCCGTGGTGGCGGCTCTGGGGGGCAGGCTCTACGCCACGCTGCGGGACGGCTCGGTGACCTGCCTCGGTCCCGATGGCGAGGTGGTGTGGAAGGCCGAGCGTTGCGGCCTGGAGCTCGACCGCGCGCTGCCGCCGGTGCTGCGCCGCGGAGTGCTGATCGCCGCGGGAGATCCCCTGCGCGCGCTCGACCCCAAGACCGGGACGCTGCTGTGCGAGCTGCCTCCGACGCACGGCCTGTCGGCCTTCGCCGTGGGGCCCAAGCTCGACGTGCACGTCGTGGACGACGACGGGGTCGCGGCCTGCTACCAGCTCGCGACTCACCTGTCGCTGGTGAGCGGCTAGCGTGGTGCATCAGGAATGCTGAGAGCTATCGACCTATCGCCCCGAGCGTAGTAGCCGACGGGTAGTCAGCTTTGAAGTCGAGGGGCCCTCGACTTCGGTCTCTCCCGAGATCGTCGAGGGGTCGACCTCCGCTCGGGCTGAACGGGTCTTGCGCACAAGGTGCAATCTGCAAGACGCATCACACCAGTAGGCCGCTACTTCCTCTTCCCCTTCGCCGGCTCCACCTCTTCGCGGACCTGCTCCTGGGCGCCTTCCCAACCCGCCCCCGCGGGCAGCTTCCACTCAGCCGGGAGAGCCTGCTTCCAGACGAACTTCGCGGGGATCTCCTCGCCGGTGATCACCGAGCGGGTCCCGATCTCGAAGGTCATCTCGATGGTCACGACCTCGGCGGGGATCTTGGGGATCTCGTAGAAGCCGAAGACCACTCCGGGCGGGAACTCTTCCACGAAGCGCTCGGGGTTCTCGATCTTGTTGGGGTCGCCGCTGGCGCTCATCTTGCGGATCTCCTTGCCGTCGGCATCCAGACCGCTCACCACCAGCTCGTGGAAGTTGGCGTTGACGTTCAGCTTCATGATCCGCGCGCCTGCGGTGCTGTCGATCGACCACTTGCGCTGCGCGCCGTAGAGCGCGAACGCGAGGCGAAGCTTGGGCTCCTTGGGATCGGGCGTGGTCTTGACCTCGTAGATGTCGAAGCGCAGCCCGCGGTCGGTGCCGATGAACACCGGGTCGTACTTGTTGGTGCGCATCAGCTCCCAGAGGTCGTGGGTCGCCTGGTAGCGCTCCTGGTACTGGGCGAACTCGCCCTCCTTGATCTTCTTGGCCCGCTTGCGCGCCTCGAGGTCGTCCCCGAAGCGCTCGTAGTTCTTCAGCCCCTGGAACTTGTTGTAGTGCTCGTTCAGCTCGTTGAAGTACCACTTGAGGAGCGCGGCCTGCTCGAAGCGGAGCTTGTCGGGCTCGGGGATCAGCCGCGCCAGCGGGGCCCGCTCGATGTACTCCTTGCGGATGCGATCGAGGTCGAGCCGGTGCTCGTAGTCGGCGCTCTTCTTCTTCCAGCTGCTGAGGCCGAACCAGCTTCCGCCGAGCACCACGACCACGACGATGGCGAGCTTGACGATGGGATTGTTCATGAGGCTCCCCGATCACGGAATGACGAGCAGACGGCAGGGACGAATACCGCGATCGGACCAGGGGCGCAACGCAGCAGGTGCGAGAGTCCGCCACGGCGGGTGCCGATTCTCGAAGCCCAGCCCCGGCCCCCTCTGCCTGAATCCCTTCGCCCGGCGGGCGAGCCTGCTCTCGTGGAGCTCGAGGCAGCGGTCTCCTGCTCGCATGGATAGGCCCAGGGATGAGCCCCTACCGGCTCACGAACGGCGGCAACCTCGCACGGATCGCACCGACCACCATCTCGATCGACACGTCGTTGTTGCCGCCGTGCGGAATGATGATGTCGGCATGGCGCTTGGACGGCTCCACGAAGCCGTAGTGCATGGGCCGAACGCTCTTGAAGTACTGGGTCACGATGGTGTCGAAGTCGCGACCGCGCTCTTTGATGTCGCGGGTGAGGCGCCGGATGATGCGCACGTCGTCTTCGGCGTCCACGAAGATCCGGACGCCCAGCTCCTTGCGCACCGCCTCGATGGAGAGCACCAGGATGCCCTCGAGCACGATGGCGTCGCCGGGCTCGATGCGCGTGGTCTCCTTCTCGCGCACGCAGTTGACGAAGCTGTAGTGCGGCTTCTCCACCGCCCGCCCCGCCTTGAGCTCGCGCAGGTGTTGGACCAGCAGCTCGGTGTCGAAGGCGTCCGGGTGGTCGAAGTTGATCTCCAGCCTCTCCTCGAACGTCATGTCCGACAGGTCTCGGTAGTACGAGTCCTGGTCGATGAACGCCAAGCGGCAACCCTTGAGCCGGTTGACGATCTTGTTGGCGACGGTGGTCTTGCCTGAAGCAGTTCCCCCAGCGATTCCAACGACGAGCGGTTCGAACATGGCGGCGCGCATCCTAAGCGAAAGTGGGTGGCACCCCAAGCCTTGTCGACTGTCCGACAATTACCCCTCAGATCCCAAGAGGTTCCAGCGCCACGGGCAGGCGGCCGTCGGCGCCCAGTCACCTGTAGCACCACGCGATGGGCGCGGCGGCTCGTATACTCTCAGCCCACCTCGAAGCAGACGCAGGCGGTGAACCGTGAGCTCGACCTGGTGCAGGCATTCGTTTGGAACGGCCCGAAGCTTGCTGCCGCGCGGACCGTGTCTTCTCCTCGCGGCGAGCGTGGCGATGGGCCACCTCGCGTGCGACAGCGAGATCCCTAGCGCGCCCTCGCCCGCGCCTGACGGTGGCCTTGCCGACGTCGGAAGCGTCTCTCCAGACGTGGGCGCCGATGCGCAGCTCCCCGATGCCGAAGGAGGCGCAGACGCCCAGTGGCCTCTCGCGCAAGACTCGGGGACGGCCGCTGACGCAGAGGAGCCAGCCGACGGCGGTACCGGCCCCGTCGATGCGTCGTCCGGGAGCGACGCGGAGTCCAGCCAGGACTCCGGCCTGGCGTCGGACGTAGGAGAGCGCGCTGACGGCGGCGCGGAGGCGGTCGGGGACGCCGGCACGGTCGAGGCCCCCTGCACCACGGACGCTGCCTGCAGAGCCGGCGCGAGCTGCCAGGTCGTCCTCAGCTCTGATCAGAGCGACCTCGAGCTTCGGTGTGCGCCCTTGGTCGGAGCGGTCGCCTCCGGCGGGTCCTGCACGGATGGAGCGGAATGCAAATCCGGCTTGTGCCTCGACGGTTTCTGCAGCTCGCCGTGTCTGGGGGCCGGGGACTGCACTCCGGCGGCTCACTGCGAGCCCAGACCGGTCACGATCGGCAGCCTCACGGAGTCCTTCTCTCTCTGTCTCGTGGCGCCATGCGCCTCCAGCCAGGGGTGCGACCCTGGCGAGATCTGCAGCGACGTTCGGCAGGGGGGGGGCGGCGTGGAGTCCTTCTGCCGCCGACCCCATGCCGGCGGTAGCGCTTTGGGCGAAGCCTGCCAGTCGTCGGCCACCTGCGAGTCGCTGCTGTGCCCCTACTTCCAGGTGTGCTCGGAGGTCTGCTCGTCAGACTTGGACTGCTCTGGAATTGCCTCGGGGATCTGCGTGGACACCTTTTTCTCCAGCTCCTCCGTGGTCCAGGCCTGTGCGGTCGGCTGCTCCAGAAGCGCGGATTGCCCGCTGGGCGCGTGTGTGTTTGCCTCCGACTCGGTGGGGGACCGGGTGCGCTTCACGTGCGCCCCTCCTCACGGCGCCGATGCCACTGGCGCTGACTGCTCCACCGCCAACCACTGCGCCGCCGGGATGTGCCTCTCCAACTACTTCAACGGGCAGAAGGTCGACAGCATCTGCACTCAGCCGTGCATCACCGCGGCAGACTGCCCGGCAGGTTATGGCGTCTGCGCGGACGTGACGGTCTCCCATTCCTCGGGCGGCACGCAGATCATTCAGCTGTGCAATCATCCGTAGGGCGTTCCTCGAAGGCGACCTGCCTGGCCGCTACCCCTCGGGTCCCAGAAGCTTGAGCCCGGCGGGCAGGCTTTCGCCAAAGACCTTCTGCTCCTCGCCCCCGCTCAGCTCCACCACCTCGCGCACCGAGCGGACGAGGTCTGGCGACGCCTGGAGGGCCGCCAGCCGCTGCGCCACCCTCTCGCGTACGGCTGGGGGCAGATCTCGCGCCCGGTCGCCAGAGAGGCGGGCGAGCTGAGCGAGCGGGAAGACGAGCTCGTCCGGCCGCTCGGTCGCCAGCTCCAGCATCCTGCCGATCCACTCCTCCGCCGCCGACGACGGTACGCAGGTGTGCCCGCTGCCGTAGAAGGGCACCCGCGCCCCCAGCCGGCCCACCGACCACACGAGGTGCGGCCGCGGCCCGTCCTTGGAGATGCGCTCGAAGACCCATCCTGCGGCCTCGACCTTCAGCTCCGCCGGCAGCCGCTCCAGGCTCGCCACCAGGCGGATCATCTCGTCGATCCCTTCGGCCTTCACGTTCTTGGGCTTGGGTTGTGTCCTACCCTTGGTCAACGGCCGCAGCACCGGGGCCACCGTGTCGAAGAGCCTCTTCTGCTCGGCGTCACCCAGGCCCCCCGCGACCCGCCGCCAGAGGACCCACCAGGCCTCCCAGTTGTGCGCCTCGTTCTGGAACTGCAGCCCCAGGTCGAAGAGCTTCCACAGCTCCGAGGCCCGCCAGGCGTCGAGCGGCGCACCGAAGCCGGGGCGCAGGCAGTAGCCCACGAGGTTGCACCACACCCGCTCGTGATCCGCGGTGCGCCGGCGCTTGCCCTGCCCCGCCCACAGCGCTGTCCACAGCTCGCGGCACAAAGGCGTCGCCCAGCCCTCGCGCGGCCCGAGGATCCTCTCCAGACTCTTCGCCATCAGCTTGATGGCGCTCTTGTCCACCGGCGCTGGCTTCTTGCCGAAGACCAGCTCCACCTGCGCCGTCGCCTCGGCGAAGCGCTTGGGCATGGGCGCCACTTGCGTCAGCGCGGAGTCGTCGGCCCCCTGCCTCAGCCCGAACTCCAGCTTCCAGCGCGCGTCGCGGTCGGTCGCCACGCCCCACAGCTCCAAGGTGCCGATCTCGGTCAACGCCGCCCGCAGGCGAACGGGCACCTGCACCGGGCCCTTGGCCTTCTCCTTCTCCCCGGAGCGCAGCACCGTCTGGATGGGCGGAAGAGTGGAGAAGGTCTCCTCATCGAGCGTCGCCAGCTCGCCCGGCTTCTCGGCTTGCGCCAGCGTGGTGGCGAAGAGGTCGAAGCGCACCGGCCGGTCGAGCACCAGAGCGAAGGTCCGCGGGACTTCCACCTCGGTCTGCTCCTCCAGGTGCCGGGGGATGATGCAGATGGCCTGCCGCTTCTCGCCCGCCGTCGGAGCGTCGAGGCCCACGAAATAGGCGCGCGCCGTGCCGCCGCCGATGCGCAGGCCGAGCCCGCGCCGCACCAGCCCGTAGTAGGCCGCCCCCCGCGCCACCGCGAGATCCAGCGCCTCGTTGGAGAGCTGTGCGATCGGCGGCTGGCCGTGGAACCACCCACTCAGGACCTCGAGGAGGCGCTCGGCGACCTCGCGGGGCGTGAACACGCCTCCGTTGAGCAGCAGGGCGTCGGGCCGGGGCACGCCTTCGACCTTCATCCCCATCGCCTGCTCGATCTCCGCGGCGTGGGCGCGCAGGAAAGCCGCGGCATGACGCGTGACCGCGGGCTCGGCGGCATAGGGCAGCCCCAGCTCGGTCAGGCCCGCGCGCGAGGCCTTCTGCGGCAGGTCGCTGGGCAGCGTGCGGGGGAAGAAGCCGTCGAGGACGACCGAGGAGACCTCGCCTCGCGAGAGCTCGGCGCTGAGCGCTCCGCCGATGAGCCTGCTGCCGCGCCCCACCACCGAGACCCGGGTCTTCTCCGGGCCACCGGGCGTGAGAAGCGTCTCCTTGGCCAGACGGCAGGCCTGGACCAGCATCGACCACTGCGCGGCGTCGAGGCGGGCCCCTCCCATGCGCGCTTCCACCCTGCGCGCCAGGGTCACGTCCATGTTGTCGCCGCCGAGCAGGATGTGGTCGCCCACCGCGATGCACTGCAGCGCGGGGACGCCGTCCTTGATCGCGGCGTGGATGAGGGTGAAGTCGGTGGTGCCCCCGCCCACATCGCACACCAGCACCAGGCGTGCCCCGCCGAGCGAGGCCTCGAGCCTCCCGCGGTGCTTGGAGATCCAGTCGTAGAAGGCGGCCTGCGGCTCCTCGAGCAGGCGCACGCGACCCAGCCCCGCCTCTTTGGCCGCGCGCACGGTCAGCTCGCGCGCCACCTCGTCGAAGGAGGCCGGGACGGTGAGGACGACCTCCTGCTCGGCCAGCGGCGCATCCGGGAAGCGGTGGTTCCAGGCCGCGGCCAGGTGCTCGAGATAGAGCGCGGAGGCCTTGACCGGCGAGATCTTCGGGACGCCTTCCGGCGCGCCCCACGGCAGGATGTCCGCGGTTCGGTCGACGCCCGGGTGGCAGAGCCAGCTCTTGGCTGAGCTGACCATCCTCCCCGGGACCTTGGCGCCCTGGCTCTTGGCGAGCTCGCCGATGACGATCGGCTGCTCGCCCCACGGCAGGCGAGTGGCGCCCGCGGGGAGCTCGTGCTCACCAGGCAGATAGGCGTTGGAGGGCAGGAGCCGCCGCTCCGAGGTCTCCCCCGCGGCGACGAGCTGGGGCAGCGGCAGATCCTTGACCTGCAAGGCCAGGTCGCCCTCGGCGCGCAGATCCACCCAGGCCAGGGCGCTGTTGGTCGTACCCAGGTCGATGCCGACGACGTATCGCGCTGCGCTCTCAGTCACGGATGCTGCTCCCCGCCCCCGCTCGTTCGCGTGGCTCTTCAGGACTCCGCTGCGCCCCGCAGGTTGAACTCGAGCTTCCACGCCTTGCCCGAGCGCTCCACGCATTCCATGGCCAAGGTGCCGATCTCGGTGACGTGCGCCCGAAGGTGGACGGGCACCACCTGCCCCGCCTCTGCACCGTCGGCCTTGAGGGTGGCCTCGACGTGCGGCATCTCCTCGAGCTCGTCCTCCCACTGCTCGACGAGAGCGCCCACCTTGTCGTCGCGTCGTACCGAGGAGGCGAAGAAGCGGAACTGCGCGGGCTCGCCCACCACCAACCCGAGCTCCTGCGCGGGCAGCTCGGCGCTGGTCCCTTCCTCCATGCCCATCGGCGCCAGGCACAGGGCCTTGAGGGGCGGGGGCATGCCCGGCACGGCGGGCATCGCCGTCTCGATGCCCACGTAGTAGGCCCGCGCGGTGCCGCCGCGGATGCGGATGCCCTTGCCGTTCTTGACCCGCCCGAAGCAGGCGGCGCCTTGCGCGACGGCGAGGTCGAGCTCGGAGCCCGGCAGGACCGTGGGCCTCTGGCCGCCCTCCGCCTCGACCCAGGAGCCGATGACCTCCACCACCCGCTGCTCGAGCTCGCAAGCCTTCATCACCCCGCCGTTGAAGAGGATGGCAGTGGGGTGCAGCAGGCTCTTGCCGGCGAGCTTGAGGCTCGAGGTGGCCTGCGCGTCGATGGCCCCGCGGTGGCGGGTCAGGAACGCGGCGAGGTGCCGGGTGACGCCCGGGTCCGAGGCGTAGGGCAGCCCGAGCGTGGTCAGGCCGAGCCGCTTCTGGGCCAAAGGCTTCGCGCTCGCCTCGACCCGGGGGAAGAAGCCGTCCACCAGCGTGCCGGTCAGCTCCTCGCGGGTGAGCTCGGTCTTGATCGCCCCGCCGACCAGGCTCGAGCCCCGGCCGGGGATGCTGATCGGGAAGGCGGCCTTCTTCGGGTCCCCGAAGAGCGCCTCCTTGGCCTGCCGCGCGCCATGGGTGAGGGCGAGGAACTGCCAGCGGTCGATCTTCTTGCCGGCCTTGGCGAGCTTCTGCTCGAGCGCGTGGGCCAGCGCGAGATCCATGTTGTCGCCGCCCAGGAGGATGTGGTCGCCCACCGCCACCCGCTGCAGCCCCAGCTCACCGTCCTGCTCGACGACGGCGATGAGGCTCAGGTCGGTCGTCCCGCCGCCCACGTCGACCACGAGGATGAGGTCGCCGGGCTTCACCTGCTTGCGCCACTTGTCGCCCATCGCCTCGACCCAGGCGTAGAGGGCGGCCTGCGGCTCCTCCAGCAGGGTCAGATGCGGCAACCCGGCCTGGGCCGCGGCCTCGACGGTCAGCTCGCGAGCCACCGCGTCGAAGGAGGCGGGCACGGTGAGCGTGACGTCCTGCTTCTCCAGGGCGAGCGCCGGATCTCCCTTGGCGACCGCGTGGTTCCAGGCCTCGCGCAGATGGGCCAGGTAGCGCGAGGAGGCCTCCAGCGGGCTCATCTTGGGCACTTCGTCCGGGCTTCCCGCCGGCAGCATCGCCGAGCGGCGATCCAGAGCGGGATGGCACAGCCAGCTCTTGGCGTAGCTGACCAGGCGGATCGGCGTGAGCCCTCCGTGGCCACGCGCGAGCTCCCCCACCGCGAACGAGCGCCCCGCGTCCCAGGGCAGCTTGAGCGAGCCGGGCGTGAACTCGGTCTCGTGCGGGACGTAGAGGAACGAGGGTAAGAGCGGGCGCTCCTCGACCTGGCCCGGGTGCGTCAATTGCGGCACCGCGAAGACCTGGGGAGGACCCTTCGCCTCTTCTTCATCGAGCGGCAGATACGCCAGGGCGCTGTTGGTGGTGCCCAGGTCGATGCCGACCGCGTAGCGGGCCTTCTTGTCAGAGGTCACGGGA
>JACRCT010000998.1 GCA_016218885.1 Deltaproteobacteria bacterium
CGCCGGCGCGAAGGAGTACCGCGTCTATCGCAGCCCGGTGGCCGGTACACCTGCGGGCGAGGAGAGGCTGGTTGCCGTCGTCCTGCCAGCCTCTGGCGAGACCCTGACCTGGGAGGACCCTGGCGCCGTGGCCCAGGAGGCGAGCCCGCTGCCCGTGGGATCGACCGGGGTCTGGCAGCTCCTTCCGGCCACCATGTCGTCGGGCCGACAGGGGGCAGGCGTGGCAGCGGCCTTCGATCCCGCCGATGCGGGCAAGGCCTACCTCTACGTGATGGGCGGGCGCGATGGCCTCTCGCCGTCCAGCACGGCCCTCAGGACCTACGAGTACCTCGATCTGACGCTGGAGGCCGGCGGTGCGCAGACGGCCGGGACCTGGCACGCCGGCACCGCGCAGCTCGGGACCGGACGCTGGCAGCTCGGCGCCTTCGTAGCGAGCAACGCCAACGCCTCGCGCATCACCGCTCCTTCGGCCTGGGTTTACGCTGCCGGCGGCGTGGACGCCGATGGCTCGACCGGCGTCCCCGACGTCGACGCTGGGGCCGTCCAGCCCGGCGGCGAGCTGGGCGAGGGTGCGCCGCCGTCCTTCGCGTCGGTGAAGAAGATGAGCCCATCGCGGGCAGGCTACGGCACGGCGATGGCCGCCAACTTCCTCTTCGTGTTCGGCGGCAGCGGCGCGGCCCCCTCGGCGAGCGCCGGCCAGTCGGAGATCTGCGGCCCCGGGGTGGGCAGCTGCAGCTCCACACCCAGCCCGCCGTACCTCGTCAACTGGAACACGGCCACCTCGCTGTCCACCGCGCGCTACCTCACGGCCAGCGCGACGGAGAGCGCCTTCATCTTCCTCCTCGGCGGCAGCACCGACACCGAGGCGGCCACCACGCGCGTCGAGCGCACCTACTACTAGCCAGGAGCCAAGCCATGCGTCTCGCGCGCGTCGTGATCGCGTCGGTCGTCTTCACGGTCTCGGGAACGGCGGTGGCCGGAGAGCCCACCGAACAGCCGGACCAGCCACAGCCAGCACCAGCGTCCTGGCTCCTCGCGGCCAAGCTTGGAGGGACCTTCCCCGGGATCTTCGGAGCTCTGTCGGCGAGCCCTGCCGCCGAGCTCGAAGCGGGCTACTTCCTCGGACCAAGGCTCCTCGTCGACGCCGCCGTCGCCTACAGCCAGCCGGGGCACGAGGCCACCGTCGCGGATCCGCGCGTCTCCTCCGGAAGCTACTCCTTCAGCCTCGTCCAGCGCGACCTGGCGTTCTTCGCCGGCTCCAAGCTCCTCTTCCCCATCGAGGCCTCGGACCTCACGCCCTACGCGTCCGCCGGCCTCCGGCTGCACCTCGTCGAGCAGGTCGTCGATGGCCAGGCCGGCGGGAGCGCCTTCGGCGAGACCCGCGAGCAGGGGACGAGCTGGGGCGCGTCCCTCCGCGGCGGAGCCGGCTGGTCGCTGGGGCCGGGCTCGCTCGTCGGAGAGCTCGAGCTCTCGTGGGCGGCGATGGAGCGCTCGGTGAGCGGCGAGAGCGACCTCGCCGCGCTCGGCCTGTCCGTCGGCTACCAGCTCGCCCTGTAGCGGCTACTTGCACTGCTGCAGGTTGTCCTCGTTGAGCCGGATCGTCGCCCCCGCGATCGACCGGTCGTACTGGCAGTCGTCGACGTGGGTCAGCACGATCCGGTTTCGCCCGGGCGCGATGTACTGCCTGAGGTCTGCAGTGGAGCCGCCTGGGTAGTTGGCATAAGCGCCGGGGTCGGTGATGCCCTCCGGGTGAGCGCTGTTGAAGACGGTGACCGCGACGCCGTCGTCGACGGAGTCGATGGTCACGGTGAGGTTGGTGACCACGAAGCCGGGCGGGATATCGAAGAAGGTCTGGAAGTAGGTGAAGTCACCGCCGTTCATGCACGGGCAGACCGTTCCCGTGATCGTGGAGGTCGCGTAGAAGGAGATGTCCGGGCTCTCGTGGACCCGCCAGCCCGCGTCGTCCGCCGCTGGAATCGCCCCGAAGGCGTACTCTCCCTCCTCCCCATGCACCGTGAAGCTCGTGCCGAAGCAGATCGGGCCTTCGCCGTCGTGGATCTGCCAGGCCGTGCTGCTGGCCTCGATGCACGGGGGCGCACAGCCCTCGTCCACGAGGCCGTCGCAGTCGTTGTCCACGCCATCGTCGCAGAGCTCGGCGCTCGGCTCCGAGCCGACGCAGGCGAGCGCACCCTCGACACACTGGTACAGGCCCTCGCTGCAGCCGATCACGCAGGTGGCACCGCCGCCGGGATTCCCCTCGTCGACCTCCCCGTCGCAGTCGTTGTCCACCGCATCGCACACCTCGTCGGAGGGACCGACGTAGCCGTCGCACGGTCCCCAGGCCCCCCCGGCGCAGAGGTGCAGGCCCGCCTTGCATGCGCCGACGGTCTGTCCGCAGACCAGGGTAGCCCCGTTCACGCAGGGCAAGGGGTTGGTCTCGTCGTCGTCGTCCGGCCCCTCGCAGCCGGGATCGTCGGGGTAGTCGGCCAGGAAATCGAGGTCGTTGTCCTCGCCGTC
>JACRCT010000999.1 GCA_016218885.1 Deltaproteobacteria bacterium
AGGAGGCGACCGCCGCCTTGGACTTCGCCTACCGAGAGGTCGAGCTCCACGCTCACCCAGGAGCGCTCCTTGGCGAGGATCGACGACACCTCTCGCGCGTCGCGGGCGATCTGAAGGAATCGGGGGGAGAGCGCAGCCTCGATGGGCTCGCTAGCGCGGGCCGCGCGCATTGCGTTGAGGGCCAAGTACGCCAGCGCGGCGATCTCGGCCGCGCTCGGCTCCTGAGGAGCGAAGGCGCAGTCCGTGCCGCCCGAGAGCCGGTCGACCAGCGCGGCGGCGAAGCCGGTCTCGAGCTCGAGCAATGCGCGTCGGCCTTCCGCTGCGAGTGCGAAGACGAGGTAGCAGCAGCCGGCCGGAAGCCCCCGAAGGCGCCACGGGGTCTCCTCGATCCTTGCGGCACAGGCAAACGGGGCTCTGAGCTCGCTCTGGAGGGCCGTGGCGATGCGCGTATTGGTCGCTGCGGCAGCAGCGCAGATGGGAGCCTGCTTCAGCGCGATGGCTGCGCGGTCCAAGGGCCGAAGGGAGGATGCGTCGACGGGCCTGATCGGACGGTTCAAGGGGCGCTCCGTCAATGGTCTGGCCTGCTGCTATTCAGCAGGCGTGCCATTGCGTAAGCACCGGTAACATCAGCGTATTGTCTAGAGTCGTCCGACTCCGCGAGCAAGCCCGAGTCCTGGGACGCGACGAGGGTGCGTCACGGCAGAACGGGCTCTCTCGATGCGCGGCAACCTACTCGGCCAGGCAGCGCATGGCGAACCTTCGGGCCAGGGTTGTCATGGCAGGATGGGCCGTGGCCGGTGAGTGCCAGGCTTCTCGAAGAGATGGGGCGGACAGCAACTTGTCTCGGATCTCCGGCGCAACGGAACGGCACACGAGCCCGGAAAACCACCTAGGTTGGGAGTCGAGCCTTTGAGCCAGTCGTCTCGTTGCCACCGGGGTAGGCGCCGGCGCGAAGAGCCGGGCGACAGCGGCAAGCCTTGCGCTCCGATCCAGCTGCAGAAAGGACTCGGCGGCCCTCTGGAGAACGTCGACCCGCTCGGGCGTGGATTGGCCTATCAGCTCGAGTGCCCTGGAACCCGCGAGCGCGCAGCTGAGCACCACGAGTCGCTCTTCGTCTGCGGAGAGGGTCCGAAGTGCGTTGAGGGGCGCGTGGACGCTCGTGCAGGAGTCATGGGGAGCGTCCGGCTCGAAGGTGGTGCAGCAGATTTTGGGATCCAGGTCGGTGCGATTGGAAGGCATGGCTGGCTCGGTTTCCGGTCATCCGTCATTCAAGGGGCCGTGATGGCGGTGCCCTCGGGGGCAGGGGCGCCTTGCTGTAGCCGCCTCAGCCGCAGGAACAGGAAGGCGAGTGTCCCCGAGAGCGCGGCCACGATCGCCGCTGCAATGGCCAAGGGCCACTGGGCAGAGGAATGGGCGGTGACGACGGGGGTCACCACGGGCGGCACCGGCAGCTCGGAGAGCATGACCGAGACCTGCTGCGCATCGAGCCCCTCTACGCTACCGGCGACCAGCGCCTGGATCTCGAGTCTGCGCTGATGAACCGCATCCAGCTCGCCATGGCGAACCTTGAGCAGGACCGACGCTCGCGCTCTCGTCGGGGCTCGCAGCGCCGACAGCGGAGCGGATGGGGGCGCCACGACGTGGACGCGGGCAGAGACCACCCCCTCGACTCCCGCGAGTGTCCGGCCGAGTTCGCCCGAGAGAGCGTGCAGGAAGAGGGCGTTCTCTTCGATCGCGGTCGGAACCATGCTGCCTTTGCCGAAGACTTCTCCGAAACCGGGCGGCCGCTCGCGCGGGAGCCCGTGGTCGTTGAGCAGCTTCAGTGCCGCGGAAGCGCTCTCGTCGGGTACCTCGACGCTGTAGCGGGCGTCGCGTCCACCTTCGCGGGCCTTGCGAGCTGTGATCCCCGCGCTGTGCAACAGGGTCTCGATCTCGTTGGCCTGCGCTTCATAGAGCCCATGCTGGATGGTCTGCCTGCACAAATTGACGGACAGGACAAGGGCTGCGAGGAGCAAGCGCTTCATGAAATGATCCTATGAGCGGGGGCTGTCACAGCTGTGTTTGGAGGGTCTGCTTCACGGCCGACGTTCCCTTCTCGACGACCTTGCCGGCGAGATCGAGCTCCTGGCTTGCGCGGTAGGCGTGGGCCTGAAAGGCGAGGAGCTCGGCGGGGCTGAAAGTGCGGCCCGATTCGGCCATTTTCAGGAGGTGGTCGAGGCGCGCCTGCGCGCGCTGGACGTCATGGAGGACTCGCGTGCCATCAGGTCGGTCGACTTGAGCGCTCGTCGGCTTGTGCCGAGAGGTCGCCTCCACGAAACGGGCATCCGGTTTCGGCGGCGACGGAGCCTCCGTGGGACGAGCGGGCTTGGCGCCGGTCGAGCGAAGCGACATTGGCGACTTGCCAGGCACTTTCCCCGCTGATCCGAATGCTTTCTCGAACCCTGTCCCGGAGCTTGCGCCAGTCGTCGCACTGGCAGGTATGGAGCCGACGATCTTCTCGACCATGGCGCTCTCCTGCTAGCGGATGTTGTTGATGGCGGTCTTCGCCGACTCGTGTCGCACCTTGAGAATGTTGCTGACCGCGTTGAACTCGCGGCTCTCCTGCTGCATCTCGTTCTGAAGCGTGAGGTACTGGGTGGTCCACTTCCGGTTCTCCTCGATCATCTGACGCTGCTCAGAGAGCGAATCGCCAGTCGAGCTGGAGCCGGTGAGCGCTTGGTGATCCGTGGCGCCTGTCGAGCTTGCCCCCCCGAAGCCGCCGACCTCTCGGCCTGCGTGCGAGCTTGCGCCACGCGTGACCGCATCGAGCGCCCGACCGGCGGTGCCGTTGACTGCGGCGCTGATGATGGCTCCTCCCGGGACGATGGCGCTGGCCACGGCCGCGCCTGACGTCAACCCGCGGGCCAGAAGCACGCCGAAGTCCGTCTTGACGGCGGTGCGGTCGAGCGTCGAGCCGATCGTGAGCTGGTTGATGCGGTGATCCATCGTCGTCCCCCGGAGTGAGGCCGCCTGCGCGGCGTAGATTCCCGGGCAGATTTCCAGAAGTGTGCCAGCGCACCGGCTCGTGTATTCGAGAGTCGACCAGGAGGGGAGCGTCGTGAAGAAAGGCGGCGCTGTGCTGCGGCAGAACAGCGGGCGTCAGCCCGTGGTGCCGATTCGGAACCAGACATCGGGATGGGCCTGGTAGTGCTCGGCCAGACGGTCGACGAAAGCGTCCTCTTCTGCCGTGCTGTGCCTTCGTGAGAAGGCGATCCAGCAGGCGCGCTGGGGGCGGGCGACGACGGGGCTCGTGGTCTCGTAAGAGGGGAGTCTGACCAGGGCCTCCCTGAAGCGGGCAAAGAGCTGGACGGATCGCGGGGGGTTGTGGGTGGCAAACCAGTCCCGGTCGATGGGATGCGGAGCGCGAGTTCGCGCTGCCCACCGTTCGAGGAGGGCCAGGGCTTGATGCCCAGGGAACGGCGCCCCTGGGACAATCCAGCTGAGAAGCGAGAAGGGGTTGAGTGACAAGGCGGGCCCCAACGCCGCATGCAGCTCGCTCATTCGCGCTGGCCAGCTCGCATCGCGCACCTCCACGGTGAGCGCTTGTCCAATGCATACTGGGTCTAGCTTGCGGATCGGCCTGCCCCGCCGGATGACCAACGAGCGAACGATGCCCGAGGAGCGTGCTGGCCGAGGAATCTCGACGGGAAAGAGATCCTGCTCGGCGACCTGCTCTGCGTAGGCGAGGGCGTCGTGGATGTCCTCCGGAGACATGGTAGCGGTCCGCAGCACGTGATAGGGCGGCTGCGACTGATACTCCAGGCCGAGCTCGCGAGCATTTCGTCTGAACTGGGTCCCCGGCAAGACGCACAACGGGTACACCTTCAGGTCGTCGTAGAGCTGGTGTTGCGCGGCGAAATCGACGCTCCGCCTCACGTCCGCCAGCCCATCGCCCGGGAGCCCCACCATGACATCGAGCAGGATTCGGATTCCTTCGCCCCGCAGCTGCCGGACTCCCTCTACGAAGCGAGCGGGCCGGAAGGGGCGCTGCGCCAGGCGCAGGGCGGCTGCATGAGTGGTCTGAAGACCGATCTCCACCTCGGCCACCCCGGCCCGGGCGAGCGCTCGAGCGCGCTGCAGGGTCACGTCTTCGGCGTTCAGCTCGCAACGCAGTGGAAGCCGGCCCCCGCCCGTGGCGCTGCGAAGGACCTCGAGGAAGGCGTCGAAATCCGGCCGCCGGGCGAAGCTCGGGTCGACGAAGGTAAGCTCGCTTGCGCCGTGCTCCAGGGCGCACTTGATCTCCGCTGCTACACGCGACAGCTCGAACCGGCGCAGGCGTTGGCGGCCCTTCGGGTAATAGCAGTAGGCGCAGCGCTGTGGGCAGCCGCGGACACTCTCGAGCGTGACTCCGCCGGCCGGCGATTTTCCCAGAAGATGGGACAGGTAGGGGGAGGGGATCACGTCCAGGGGCTCGACTGGAGCGCGCGGAGCGGTCTGCCTCCAGCCCTGCTTCGGAAGCAGCAGCCCCGCGACGCAGGTGAGGTCGTGGCCGCTACGCACTGCCCCGAGAAGCTCGGAGAAGCTCGCCTCTCCCTCACCAACGACAGCGGCGTCGAAGCCCTCTGCGGCGCGCAGGAACTCGTTTTCCGCGGCGATCTCAGGCCCGCCCAGGACGATGAAGGTCCCGGGCCGTCGGCGCTTGAGCTCGCGGGCCAACCGCAGGGAGCGCTCGAGGTTCCAGACGGCGCAGCTCAGACCGAGCACGTCCGGGCGCTCTCGCGCCAACCAGTCCAGGAGCGCAGCATCTCCGCTCTCGTTCACCAGCCTCTGCGGAGCGAGCTCGATGCGCAGGTCTGGGTGCGCGCCTCGTGCCCACTGCACGACGAGGGCGGGCCCCAGAGGGACGTTCTCCCGAGGGTAGGCGCAGTCGTGCGACTGCACAGGCAGCTGCAGGAGAACGACGGAGCGCAGCTGGCGGGGGGGGCTCATCACCGAGGTGGCTGCTTGCACTTGCAGGCCGACTGGTCGCACGACAGGCCGCCATTGCAGGTTCCGCCACGATCGGACTTGCAGACGCAGAGGACGGACAGGTTCTTCATCGGAACCTCATGAAGGCGGCCGGGCGGCTACCGAGTATACCGGCAAGGGGCAGGTCGGATCAGGGCCGTTCTCGCCCGCGTCCTCGAGGTTCCCAGGCAAGCAGACCGAAGCAACACATGCCTGTCCATGCTGCGAAAACACGGGCCTTTTCTTGCCCGGTTAGATGGCCATCGATAGACTGAGCGAGTTTCGAGAGGAGGCCTGCCGAGCGTGGCCATCAAGCTGGGAGATCTGCTGGTCAAGGCCAACATCATCACCGAGGGCCAGCTCAAGACGGCCTTGGCCGAGCAGCAGAAGTGGGGCGGCAAGCTCGGGGAGATCCTCGTCAGGATGTCCTTCTGCACCGAGGATCTGGTCGTCAAGGCGCTCTCCAAGCAGCTGGCCATCCCTCGCGTGGACCTGGAGACCGTGCAGCCGCCGCCCGATTCGGTGCTGCGCAAGATCTCGGCAGAGGTCTCTCGCGAGCTCGATGTCGTGCCGTTGCAGCTCAAGGAGGACGGCAAGACCCTCGTTGTGGCGCTCGCCGACCCGCACAACATCGAGATCTTCGACACGCTGCGAGCCAAGACGGGCTGCAAGATCCTCACGATGCTCGCCGGCCACACCGCGCTCAGCAAGGCACGAGCGCGCTTCTACTACGGCGAGGAGGAGATGGAGTCCGGCGAGACTGCGGGCTTCAAGCTCACCGATGCCCAGGGACGGACGCTGGTCAAGGACATCGCCTCGATCAAGCCACCTTCAGGCCGTGGGCCCAGGCCCGAACCGCCGACCGCGGCGCCGGCTCCCTTCATCCCCAAGCTGCCGCCGCCGACCGGTGGCCCTCCCCAAAGCCCAGCGGACGTTTTGAGCGCGATCGAGTCCGTGCAGCGCAAGGAAGTCTCGGCGCTCAAGGCGATGGTCGAGCTGCTCATCGAGAAGGGCGTCTTCACGCGCGAGGAGTACCTCTCGCACGTCAAGCGTTGACGCGTCGCGGCGCGGAGTTGCGCATGCCCATCCGGAAGAAGCTCGGCGAGATCCTCGTGGAGCAGACCGCGCTCAGCCCCGGCGTGGTGGAGCAGGCGCTTGCCCGCCAGCCCAAAGAAGGAAAGAAGATTGGCCGGCTCCTCGTGGAGGCCGGAGCGATCGGCGAGGAGCAGCTGGCCCGGGCTCTTTCGGCCCAGTCGCGCATGCCAATGGCCAAGATGAAGTCGGAGGTCGCCCCGGCGCTGGCTGCAGCGGTACCGGCAGAGCTCGCTATCAGGCACCAGGCAGTGCCGTTCGGTTCGCGCACGGTCGACGGGGTGGACACCGTCTACATCGCTGTCACCGACCCCTATGACGTCGCGGCCATGGATGAAATCCGCGCCTGCGTCGGCAAGCCCATCAAGTTCGCCCTCGCTCCTGCTGATGAGATCGCTCGCGCACTGGCCAGGATTGCTACCCGGACCGAGGAGATGCCCGCGGGAGCGCCTGTCCCCGAGCCCCTTGCCCTCGTCTCCACGGTGCCCGTGCCGCAGCTCTCGGCCGCTCCCAAGC
>JACRCT010001000.1 GCA_016218885.1 Deltaproteobacteria bacterium
GAAGGCGTGAACTCCCTGGCCGGCTACGGCGAGATCTTCTACCGCAACACCCTGGCCTCGGGCGCCATCCCGCAGATCTCGGTGATCCTCGGTCCGTGCGCGGGCGGCGCGGTCTACTCGCCGGCTCTCACCGACTTCGTCTTCGTGGTCGACGACATCTCCAAGATGTTCATCACCGGCCCGGAGGTCATCAAGACCGTCCTCGGGGAGGAGATCTCCATGGAGGACCTGGGTGGGGCCAAGGTGCACACCCGGGTCTCGGGCAACGCTCACTTCTTCGCCGAGACCGAGAAGGAATGCTTCGAGCAGATCAAGAAGCTCGTCACCTTCATCCCCTGGAACAACCGCAAGACCGCCGATCCCATCGAGATCAAGCCGCCGCGTGACCCCCACGCCATCGACCACGTCATCCCCACCGAGCCCACCAAGCCCTATGACGTGCGCGACGTGATCCGCGCCCTCTGCGACGACTCCGACTTCTTCGAGATCCAGGCGCACTGGGCCCAGAACCTCGTCATCGGCTTCGCCCGCTTCGAGGGCAAGACCGTGGGCGTGGTCGCCAACCAGCCTCTGGTGCTCGCCGGAGTGCTGGACGTCGACTCCTCGGACAAGGCGGCGCGCTTCATCCGCTTCTGCGACGCCTTCAACGTCCCGCTGGTGACGCTGGTCGACCTCCCGGGCTACCTGCCCGGTGCCGACCAGGAGCACGCGGGCGTCATCCGCCACGGGGCCAAGCTCCTCTACGCCTACAGCGAAGCCACGGTCCCCAAGATCACCGTCATCCTCCGCAAGGCCTACGGCGGCGGCTACATCGCCATGTGCTCGCGCCACCTCGGCGCGGACTTCGTCTTCGCCTGGCCCACGGCGGAGATCGCCGTCATGGGACCGCAGGGTGCGGCCAACATCATCTTCCGCAGCGAGATCACCAGCGCCCCCGACCCGGAGGCCATGCGCAAGGCCAAGGTGCAGGAGTACTCCGAGAAGTTCGCCAACCCCTACATCGCCGCCGCCAACGGGCACGTCGACGCCGTGATCAGCCCGCACGACACGCGGGACTTCGTCATCCATGCCCTCGACGTGTCTCAGCAGAAGCAGGAGTCCCGTCCGTCCAAGAAGCACGGCGTTCCGCCGGTCTAGCCAGCCCCGAGCCCACCATGAGCACTTCCATCCCGATGCAGAAGCTGGTCGTCGACGAGACCGCCTACGAGACGACGTTCACTCCCAAGTTCGAAAAGCGAAAGCCCTACTGCCCGAGCAACCCCAAGGAGCTCCGGGCCGTCCTGCCCTGCGTGGTACGCAGCATCCTCATCTCGACCGGGCAGGAGGTGCGCAAGGGTGACCGCCTCCTCGTTCTGGAGGCGATGAAGATGGAGAACCAGCTTCTCGCCCCCCTCGACGGCACCATCAAGACCATCTCCGCCCACCTGGGCGAGACGATCCCCAAAGGCAAGGTGCTCATCGAGTACGCCTAGCCAGCCGCTGAAGAGGTGGCGGACGGTCCCCTTCCCCTGGCTGCCCGGGGACCGCCTCGTCACCTCTTCAATCGGCGATGCCCAGCCGATCGATGCTCACCAGCACGGCCCGGGGCCGGTTGCTGATGAGGACGTCTACTCCTGCGGCGCAGCAGCGCTCGACGTCGCCGGGCTCGTCCACCGTCCAGGCCGCGACCTTGAAGCCCTGGCGGTGCCATCGCCTCACGCTGTCCGGGGTGCACAGCCGATGCTCGACGTGGACGGCCGCGGCGCCCAGCGCCCGGGCCGCCGCCTCCCGCAGCGGTAGGTTCTGCGAAGTGTCGACGAGCAATGCCGCCGGCAGGCGCGGGGCGAAGAATCGGGCGCGGGCGAGGCTCAAGGGGTTGAAGGACGACAGCACCAGGTCCTGGCCCGCCTCGCTCCGGCGGATCTCGCGGGCAACCCTGAACGACAGCCCGCGGTCGAGGAGGGTGTCGCACTTGATCTCCACGTTGCAGACCGCGGCGCGAGGGAGCACCGCCAGCGCCTCAGCCAGCGTGGGGATGCGCTCGCCGGTGAAGCGCGCCGAGTGCCGGCTCCCCACATCCAGCCTGCGCAGCGCCACGAGCGGGGTGCGGGCCACCTCCAGGTGCTCGCCGGCAAGGCGATCGAGCCACTCGTCGTGGCAGACCACCAGCTCCCCCGAGCCGCAGCGCATCACGTCGAGCTCCACCCCGTCCGCCCCCTGGCGCACCGCCTCGCGGAACGCCGCGAGCGTGTTCTCAGGAGCGTCGGCGGAGGCGCCGCGATGCCCCAGCACCAGGGGCCGGTCGTGCCGGGATGGATAGGGACGAGTCAGCAACCGGGCGAGCATGGCGGCGGCATGCTACGGTTCCTGTCCAACCCGATCAATCGGACTTGCGATGCCCAGCTTCGATCTGACCCAAAGCGAGATCGCGATGCTGGTCCTGGTGCTGATCCTCGTGGTGTTGCCCAGCCGCCTCTCCTCCATCGGCAACCTGCTCGGCCGGCTCGTCAAGGGCCCGCCCCGCGCGTAGCCCGGGCCGGCAGAGCCGCGCGGCGAGCGCGCGCACGCTGGGATGCAAGGCGCCATCAGAGGCGATGGCCGAGAGATCCTCCCGGGTCAGCTGAGGCAGCACCTTCAGCGCCACCTCGGGCGGCGTGTAAGGATTCATGGCCAGCGCCTGGCGCACCCGCCGCCGCACGCTCCACCGGGTGGAGCGCCAGATCTCCATCAGCACGGGGACCCTGGCGGGCCGGCGTGAGACGATGCGCAGCACCATGTCCTCGGTCAGCCGAGGATTGAGCAAGAGCTCACGGATGACTCGGGAGTCCGGCTCCAAGGCGAAGCGGCCGATCCGATCGGCGTCCACCTTGCGCGCGAGCATCTTCTTGTGACCCAAGGTCAGATGGCCGATGACCGGGTCGGGCTGGTCGACGAGCCCAGGGTCGATCTGCAGCGCCGGCGCGTCGCGGATGAAGAGCGCCGCCACCTCCGGCACCGTGAAATCGGTGGCCGCCTGGTAGATCCGACTGCGCTGCTCGGGCGACAGGTCGGCGTCGGGACCGAAGCACAGAGCGCGGCTGGCGATGACCAAGGCGTGGCCGACACGGTGCGACCCCTTGGCCCGCTCGACCAGGACCTTGAGCACGTAGACCGCCTCGGCCGGCTCCAGCCGCGCCAGGGCCCGCGCGGCAGCCGAGTCGGCCGCAGGGCCCACCTCGAGGCTTGCCAGCAGCTCGGTCAGCTGGTCGGCCAGGTTGCGCGCGGGCAAGGGCGTCCTCCGTCCCCGGCGCTCAGGGCGTCCTGGCCGGCTCGCCGCTCTTCACCCGGAGAGCGCGAGGCGGATCATGCATCGGAAACTCGAGCTTGGGCTTGGCGGGTAACGCTCCGCGAGCCTTGCTGGCGTGCCCCGCGACGGAAGGCGCGGCGCGGTCCACGCCAGGGGCAGGTTTGGAAGGCTCCGCGGGCGCCACGGCAGGGAACGGCTTCAAAGGCTCTGCGAGCGCAGGCTCGGGTTCACGAGCGGGCGACTGAGGAGGAGCCGTGGCTGGTGGCGCCGGGGAGGTCTTGACCGCGGAGGGCGGCGGCGAGATTGCCGTGGTGGCGATGGCGTGGATCTGCAGATCGGCGATGTCCTCGGGAAACTCGCCAAACACAGCCAGGAAGTCCCGGGTCTCGCCGCTCTCGAGCGGCCCCGCCTCGGACGCCAGCCGCCGGACATACTCCGAGAGCTCCAGCGGGCCCGAGAGAGCGTGCAACGCTTCGGGCTCCGGCGTCCGGCCGACGAAGGCCTCTGCGGTCCGCTCGACGCTTTCCCCCCGACGCAGCTCCACCGTCACCTTGACCGCGGGGCCCTGCCGCTCGTGCGACCTGTTCTCGGCCTTCCCGTGGACCAGGAAGAGGGGGCGATCTCGAGTCGGGTAGTAGCTGGAAGACAGGCTATGGACCGCCAGTGCCAACCGGGCAGGCGTCGAGCCGTCTCCCCTCTCGCGAATCTTGCGAACGGTGTGATCCAGGACCACGGCTCCGGCGGCCAGGAGGGCCAGGGCGGCGACCAGGGACCACACCAGGTTTCGGCTCGGCTTCGAGGCCGCCTTCCTGGTCAACAACTGCGCTGCGTACACCGCGGCCGGCGACCGCACCTCGACCTTGTCCGCATCTCCGCCGGCCCAGCGGATGTTTCTGACGAGCGTCTTGGGCTCCTCGGTGGCCATCTCCGGCGAGGGAATCGGCGCGGGCGCCGAGGCCTCCGCGTCATCGCCGAAGTTCGGCAGGTCGGGGGAGCTGGGGCTGAGATCGATGTTGCCCAGATCGAGTGCGGAGGGCACCGAGGGTATCGCCGGCGGAGCGATTCGGGGCGGAGGCGGCGACGCAGGCCGGGCCGGCGCACCCAGGTCGATTCCAGCGAAGGGATCGGCGGAGGGCTCGGCCGGGGCCGAGACGCGGGTGGCGGTGGGAGACGGACGCGGCAGAGCTTTGGCAAAGAGGTCGTCGAAGCCACCCGAAGCCGACGGGGGCCGGGAAGCGGCCTCGCCCACCTCGATGCCCGCGAAGGGGTCGGCGGAGTGCGCTGCGGACGGGGGATGGGCGGAGGGAAGCCCAACGTCGATTCCCGCGAAGGGATCGTTGCCGATGGCTCGGTTGGGCAGGTTGGAGGCTGAAGCCCTCCCGCCCACAGGACCTGGAGGAGGAGGGCTGAGATCGATGTTGGCGAACGGGTCGTCGCTCGCGACGGGCGCAGGCGGCGAGGCTGACCGCGCTGCCGCTTGACGCGCGGTCGGTCGCACGTCGAGGCCCGAGAAGGGGTCTGGCCGCTGGGTCGCAGCGGGGACGGGCGCTGCGGCCCTGGGGACCGAGAGATCAAGTCTGCCAAACGGGTCCGCGCCAGAGAGAGGCGCGGACGACGTGGAGCCGAGCCCCAGGTCGAGGTTCGCGAAGGGATCGGCCGCGGGCGCCGCGCGATGAGCCTTGGCGACGGGGTCTGCCACGGCCGCTCCGGCCTGGCCGCGCCGGAAAGTGCCGGTAGCGACGGGAGGCTTCTGGCCCGGAGCGGCGACCAGAGACGGAGACGACATGGGCCTGGGCCCTGGGGCCACGGGCGGCGCCGAAGCCAGCGCGGGAATGCCGGGGCGGGAAGGCACGTCGGCGCGCCCCAGCGGGGGCGCGTCGGGCGGCAGCGTCGAGTCCTTGCGCACCACGAAGACGGTGGAGCACTTCCGGCAGCGCACCTTCACGCCGCTGCCGACGACCTTGTCGTCGGCAATCTTGAAGCGCGCCTGGCAGGCTGCGCACTGGACGATCATGGGGCCCGATTATGGGCAGCGCCTTGGAGTCAATCAAGGAGCTGATGGCGCCTGCGCTCCCTTGCAGCACGAAGGGGATCCGCGCCCGGCGGTCAAGCGCTACAGGTCGAGCTCCTGGACGTCGCCGGCTCGCTCCATGATGAACTTGAAACGGGCGGAGACATCACGGCCCAGCAGGTCGTTGATCACCCGGTCGGTCTCGAGCTCGTTGGAGATCTGCACGCGCAGCGCGATGCGGTTGGCCGGGTCGAGCGTCGTGCGCTTGAGGTCCTCGGCGCTCATCTCGCCCAGGCCCTTGAAGCGCATGATGTTCGGCTTGGAGTTGCTCTTGGCCTTCTCCTTGAGGATGCGGTCGCGATCCGCCTCGTCGAGCGCCCAGTAGGTCTCCTTGCCGATGTCCACGCGGAACAGGGGCGGCTGGGCGATGAACACGTGCCCGTCGCGAATCAGCGGGCGCAGGTGCCGGTAGAAGAACGTGAGCAACAGGGTCGAGATGTGCTGGCCGTCGC
>JACRCT010000979.1 GCA_016218885.1 Deltaproteobacteria bacterium
CCGGGTAGGCGATGACCGTGTCCTTGAACCCGCTCTCCCAGGGCATGGGCAGGGAGACGTTGCCATCCAGCTCAACCGGTTGGACGACCTCGCCATTGGGGTCCAGCACCAGGCCCTCCCGGTTCACGACCTCGAAGACGATCTCGTGGATGTGCATCGGATGGGCGTCCGCGGTCGTGTTGTTGAGCTCCCAGATCTCCGTGTCGCCCACGGCCGGGTTCTCGCTGACCGGATCGGACCACATCTGGTGTACCGCCACTCCGTCCACCATGTTTCCGAGCATGGCTTCCGACGGGCCATCGTGAACGTTCGACATCATCTCGATCAGTGCCAGCTTCCGGGTCGTCACCGGGGCTGGGAGCGGCGTGATCGCCGGCAGCGCGAGGAATTGCGCCGGCGTGGTGGGGTCGGGGGCCACGGCCGGCACGACGTTGAAGGCCATGACCTGACCGGTCGAGGAGGGGTCCTCCGGGTGAGCCGCGATGGGGTGAGCTGGAGTGGCCCAATCCCGATACTGGAGCACGTGCAGGCGCAAAACGATGCCCTTCTGGTGCTGTATCCGAGTCTCGTAGTTCCCAAACCTGGTCCCGCGCCATCACGGGCGCTCCTTCGCCGAGGGCGTCCGACTTGGCGCGGCCCGACGACGACTCGCGGTTCTCCGAGCTCCTTGGCATCGTGGGAACTCGTGTTCGAAAGCACGAAACCTCCGAGAGAAGAGAAGTCATGGTTGCAGGCTGCTCGACCTCCTCCCCTGACGGCGGCGCCTGCTCCGGCTCGGATGGGGGCAGTGTCGATGGCGGGTCGCTGGGGACCGCGACGCAGCAGCCACGCCGAAGCGGACCTGCTCCTCTTCCCGGGCACTGCCCGGCGACCGCTGCCTGCGCCTCGTCCAGCGCGCAGGGCAGCGGTCGCCGCGGATTAGCGGCCCGCGGTCGCTACTTGCGACCCGGCCCCGGCCCGCCCTTCACGCGCACGTCCTTGCGCGCCGTGTTGTTGGCGGCGTTGGGATCGGTCGTGGTCGACGACACGGAGGCGATGTTGATGACGATGCTGGTCGAGCCCTTCACGTCGACGACAATGTCGATCGCCCGCGACTGGCCTGCGGCCAGGGTGCCGAGGTTGCAGGTCACGCGGTGCGTCGCGGCGCTGTAGGCACAATCCCCAGCCCCGGTGTCGTACAGGAAGATGACCCTCTTGGGGTCGAGCGGGAGCGCGTCGACCACCTGGACGTTCTGGGCGTCAGAGGCGCCGTTGTTGGTCACCGTCAGCGTGTAGCGGATGCGGTACGCGGGGTTGGTGAGCTCCGGGCGACCGTCCTTGGTGATCGCGAGATCGGCCGTCGCCAGGACCGTGGTCTGGATGGTCGCGGTGTTGTTTCCCGGGACCGGGTCCGCCGTCGCCGAGCTCACCGTGGCGATGTTGGTTATCAACGTTCCGTTGGGCACCGACGGGCTCACCTGCACTTCGATCACCACCCGAACTTGCTGGCCAGGGACGAGGTCGGCGAGGTCGCAGGAGACGACTCCGGCCAGGGGCGTGCAGGTCCCCGAGCCGCCCGACACCGTGTAGTCCTTGAATACGACCTCCGCGGGCAGCGTGTCGCTGAGCTTGACGGCGCTCGCGGTCGACGGGCCCAGGTTGGTGATTGCGACCTCGTAGGTCAGCACGCTCCCGGCGATCACGGGGTCGGGGTGGTCGGTCTTCTGCACCTGGAGGTCCGCCTGGCCCTCCACCGCCGTGACAATCGTCGCGAGGTTGTTCGAGTTGTCGGGGTCGAACGCGTCGCCGAAGACCTTGGCGTTGTTGCCCAGGATGCCGAGGAAGCCCGGCAGCACGTTCACGAAGATCTGCATCGGCTTCGAGGTCCCCGGGTCCACCGTGTCGAAGGTGCAGCGGGTGGGCAGCGCCGCGTTTCCGGGCACCCCGGCGTTGCAGGTGCCGCCCGGCGCGCTGACCGAGGCGATGGTCAGGCCGGCCGGCAGCACGTCCTCGATGACGACGTTCCTCGCCGCCGAGGGACCCGCGTTCGACACGGCGAGGTTGTAGTGGAACTCGGTCCCGGCGACCGCCGTGGCCGGCGCCGTCTTGATGAGGGACAGGTCCGCCACCGCGATCACCGTGACCCCGTCCGACGCGCGGTTGTTGCTCAGGTCGAAGTCGGGGCTCGTGCTCGTCACGGTGACTTCGTCGTTGATGTCCTGCGGCTCGTTCGCGGTGACCTGGACGGTGATGGTGGCCGTCTCGCCGGGCGCGAGGGTGTCGAGGGCGCAGCTGACCTGGCCCTGCTGGATCTGGGGGTTGGCCGTGACGGTGCAGGCGCCCTTGGTCGTCGTCACCGCGCCGAACGAGAAGGACCCGTTGCTGAAGTGCCGGTCGATCGCGATGACCCCCAGGGCCGGGTTCGTGCCGGACAGGTTCTCCACGAAGATGGTGCAGGTCCCCGTCTGCCCCGCGAGCAGCGGCTGGTCGGGCTTGCAGTCCTTGAACACCTGGAGGTCCGCCGCCGGGACGCAGCTGTTGAACGTGAGCTGGGCGACGCGAGTCCCCCACAGACCGCCCTCGGCGTCGGGGGAGGGGCCGACGTCACCGGTCGCGCCGACCGCCACGTACTCCTGGAACGTCCAGAAGGTGCAGGGGTCGACCGGATCGATGACCGTGGCGCTGTAGTCGCCCCAGCGGTTGCGGCTCGGCGTCCGCGGGCTGCCGGAGCCGAAGTCGCGGTGGTAGTAGCCGTTGCCGGTGAACAGGATGGCCGGCGCCTCGAACGTGGTCACCCCGCCTGACGTCTGGCCCACCGAGACGCAGACGCTCGGCGACAGGTTCGGGCCCGAGCAGGTGTAGCCGATCACCACGTCGCCCCGCGCGTTCACCGCGATGGAAGGCTCGTGGAAGTCGCGGGTCGGGTCGTTGATGAGCGCGCTCTGGATGACGGTGTTGGTGGTCTCGTTGATCTCGTACCAGCGCAGCGCCGAGTTGGTGGTGGTGCTCCCCTGGACCGCGTGGACCGCCCACAGGCTGTTGCCGATTACGACCACGTTGCCGACGAAGCGTGGCGCGATGTTCTCGATCGTCTCGGTGTCGGTGGTGTCGGTGTCCTGCGGCTGGCGGGCAGCAGGCGGCGTCGTGTGGCCGGGGTCGCCGATGATGCCCACCGGGGCGGCGGGCAGCGTGGCGCCCGGCCCGGCCCCGCCGAAGATGTTGCTGCGCGCGAGCGCGGTGCCGGTCGAGCCGAGCAGCGCGGTCCTGCCCTTGGACAGCCCGAAGTTGAGCGCGGCCTGGATGCTGCCGTTGACGGTCGGCAGACCCGCGGGGGTCCCCTCGAAGCGCGTGATGTTGGCGATCGACGGAGTCGCCAGCAGCAGGTCGGCCTTGGGGATGGAGTAGCACGACTCGTTCGTCCCGTTGCCCCCGATCTGGAAGTCCTGGGTGCAGATGTAGAGCCCGTCGGCGTCCACGGCGAGCGTCGGGTAGTCGTGGAACTCGGCGTTCCCCGTCGAGTCGGCGGCGAAGCGCAGGCCGTCCCAGGTACCGGTGGGGTCGTCGGTGTCCGACCGGGCGAGGTAGATGTTGTTGGCGATCTCGTTGATGCCGTTGCCGTCTCGATCGGAGATGTCGATGGACGCCGCGAACCAGCGGCCGCTGGCCGGATCGAAGACAATCCGCGGGTCGACGGTGAAGTTGCCCGCCTCGGGGATCGCCACCCCCGCGACATTGATCCAGAAAGAGTCCAGCGACCGGGTGGAGACCGACGCGCCGGTGGCCTTGCTGAAGATCTCGAAGTTCCCGTTGATCATCTCGACCACGTGGTTCGGGCCGTCGGCGCCCATCGTGTCGGGAGGGATGAATCTGCTGTCGGTGTTCAGCCGGCTCGCCTCGAAGGTGAGCCCGACGGTCACCTTGTTGTTGATGGTGACCGGCGCCTCGGCCGCCGCGGGCGCAAGGCCCGCTTCGGGAACGCCCTCGACCGGCCCCAGCCGGAGCGGCTCGGGCAGCCACCGCGGAGTGCTCTCCAGCTCGATGGGCGCCTCCTGTGCGCCCGCGCTCTGGCTCCCCAGGACGAGGAGAGCCGCCACCGCGGCGATCGCGCCGCGTCCCACCATCACGTTCCCTTTCATGAGACCCCCCGATTCGTAGCCCGACGGGCTACAAGCACTTCTCCAGGTTCGGCGGTCGGCCGAAGCCGAGCGAGAACGATCCCAGCGGCTCCCCGCTGTCGAACAGCGTCACGGTGAGCGTCATCTCGTTCCCGTGCACGGCGCCGCGATAGAGCGCGGGATGGTCCGGCGGCGGCGGTGCTCCGGCTCGGCGTGGACCCCCGCTCTCGAAGCGATGGACGCCGCGCACCTCGAAGTTGCCGGTTCGGTCCACCATGACAGGCTCGTCGATGGTCCCGGATGCACAGTCGTACTCGAGGGTCCCGCCGGCGGACGTGAGGTTCAGCGCGATGTGCTCACCCCCCCAAGAGCCGGTCGGTGCCGGAGAGATCGAAGCGCGCCCCGTCTCGGCAGGGCATCCTGGCGCAACCCCCACGAGTAGGGCGAGCGGCAGGCTGCGCCAATGGCACTTGGCTGTGAATAGCATGGCGTCTCTCACGCTTGCGGCCGCGCTCGCGACACGTTCGCCTGGATCGGCAACCTTCGTTGGTTGTCATCCCTCGCTGGCGTGAGGTGGTGCCAGGAGCGCGTCGATGCGGGCCAATCTGGCGAGCGCGCCCTAGGTCTCAAGGCCCCGAATCTGGCGGTCACTCAACCGGGATCTGGTGCCTGTCTTTACATTCCAGTCTCTGCTGGCCGCCCGCGCGGCTTGCCCGATGCATTGCGTCCCTGTGCCCCCGGACGTCGCGAACTGGATCTCGGTTCCCGAGCGCGTGCGGCTCCCAGGGGAGGGGTCGCCGTGCTCTCGCCCGTTCAGCTTGTCGTCTCGAGTCTTCGCCGGATGCTCGGCGGAGCGCGGGAAGATGGCTGCGCGGCCCGCGCACTGCGGCTAACCAACCACAGATCCGTCTCAAGGCTGCCACACCAGCCTGCGGCCCGGCCGCCACGCGCTCCGCCCCGGGCAGAGAGAAGATCATGCAACTCGAAGGCTTCAAGAAGATCGTCTCTGGCGTCGGGCGTCTGCTCTTCGTCGATCTGCTCCCGAGGATGAAGGCATGGCTCGGTGCCCGCCGCGGCAAGCTCCTGCTCGCCGTGGCCCTGGGATCACTCGTCGCCGGGCTCGCCCATTTCCGGCCGGTGACGCTGATCGCCCCCGGAGAGGCCGCGATGCGCATCAACCGGCTCAACGGCGACGCCGTCTCCCTGCGTGAGGGCATCGCCCTGGAGATCCCCTACGTCCACGAGATCCGCCGCTACCCGATGCGCGACCAGACCTATCGTCCCGAGCTGTCGGCGCGGGCCAACGGCTCCGAGCCTCTGCAGTCTGCCGAGGGCCTCTCGCTGGGGCTGGACCTGACGGTGCGCTATGGCCTTGAGCCGGGACGGGTCGCCCTGCTCGCCCGCACCCTGCCCGACGACGTGGGCCGCGACGTGGTGGGCCCCAAGGTCGCCGAGGTCCTGCACCGCACCGTCGCCAAGTACACGGTTCGCGAGATCTTCTCGACCAAGCGCGCGGAGATCCAGTCGACCATGGAAGAGGAACTGCGCGGCGCGCTGGCCCAGGACGGCGTGCTGGTGAAGGCGGTGCTCATCGGCAACGTGGACCTGCCCGCGGCCTACCGCGCCGGCCTGGAGGGGATGCTGGCCGAGGAGCTCGCCGCCGAGAAGATGCGCTACACGCTGGAGCTCAAGGAGAAGCAGGTCCAGGAGACCGCGCTGGAGGGCGAGGCCGAGAAGGTCCGCCGCGAGAAGGCCGCCGAGGCCGCCGGCCAGGAGGAGATCCTCGCCGCCCGCGCCAAGGGCGAGGCCATGAAGCACATCCTTCCCTCCAAGGAGAAGGAGATTGAGCAGCGCCGCCTCGAGGCCGAGGCGTTCAAGGCCCAGCGCGTGAAGCAGGCGGAGGCCGAAGCCGAGGCGCACCTCATCGGCAGCCAGGCCGAGGCCGATGCGCGACGCAAGCTCGCCGACGCCGACGCCTATCGCATCGAGGCCACCGGCAAGGCCTCCAGCGAGCAGCTCGCCCGCGAAGGCGACCTCATCAGCCGCAACCCGCTGCTCATCCAGAAGACCATGGCCGACAAGCTGTCGGACAAGATCCAGGTCATCATCGCCCCGACCTCTTCCTCGGGGTTCGTGGCCGCCTCGCTGCTGGGCGGCAACGGCGCCTTCGCCCACTCCCGGCCTGCCAGTCCCAGCTCCGAGGAGCTCGCCCAGGCAGCCGGCGAGAACGAGGGCGAAGCGCCGTGACTCCCGTCGCCGCAGCGCTGGTGGTGGCCATCGCGGTGCAGGACCCCACGCCCCTGCGCGCCCTGCCCCGCGACACGTCCCCGAAGATCGGGCAGCTGGCCTCGGGCGAGTGGCTCGAGGTCCGCGAGGAGAAGGCCGGCTACCTCAAGGTCTGGGACCACCGCCACGAGCGCCCGGGATACGTCCGGGGGACCCAGGTGCGCACCTATCGGCTGGACGAGACCAGCGCGCCGGCGCTGGCGGCGGTCATCGCCTTCCTCAAGGATTCGACGGGCTCCGAGGCGCTGGGCATCGGCCTGGTCGCCGCCTACCTCAAGGCGGCACCCGCCCAAGCGATCGGCCCGGGCGTCTTCGACGCGCTGGGCACCTTCGCCGAGCGCCTGGCGCGCCGTGCCTCGGCGCGCCGGGCCCCCAACGACGAGACGCTCTCCGCGCACCTGGGCGTGGCGGCCGGATACGGGGTGAGGTTCCACAACTACGAGCAGGCAGACCGCGCTCGGGTCTGCTACGAGGGCGAGGCCTTCCGCCGCGTCCTGGCCCTGGGCGGGGCCTCGCCCGAGCAGCGAATTCGCGCGGCGCTGGCCCTGACCTTGCCCGAGTGCGTCTCTCCCGAGCTGGGCCAGACCGAGCTGCTGGCCCTTCTTCAATGGCAGGCCGACATCCTGGCCAGGATCGATCCCCACGAAGGCCCCGCTCATCTCACCAGTCGCCTCCGCCTGCGGCGCGCGGCAACGGGATCGGAGCTCGCCTTCCAATACGCCCGGCGCGGGGACGCCAAGAAGGCCGCGCTGGCCAGCGCCGACGCCTTGCGCGAGCTGGCGCTGGTCGAGAAGCTCGAGCTCGGCGACGGGGACCAGTCCCACTACGAGGAGACGGCGGTCCGCGTCGCCGCCGCGCGATGGCCCAGCGAGGAGGCCGTGGTTCCAGCGGGGAAGGTCGCGCTGCGCGTCCTGCCCGGAAGCCATCCCTGCGAGAGCTGCCTGGCGTTGCTGCCGCAGGGCTCCGAGCAACAGCCAAAGCCGCTGGCCGAGCGTTGCACCTTCTC
>JACRCT010000980.1 GCA_016218885.1 Deltaproteobacteria bacterium
ATATTCTTCCGCTGGCTCGCACCTTCCTCGTCGATTCCGGCAAGCGCACTGGCCGAAAGGCGACCGGTCTGACACCCCGCGCTGCAAACCAACTCGTCCGTTACGAATGGCCAGGCAACGTCCGCGAGCTCGAGAATGCGATAGAGCGAGCAGTCGTCCTCGCGAAGGGCCCAGTGATTGACCTCGAAGACCTTCCAGAGGCGGTTTGTCTGGCGCTTCCGAGCGCCTTCGCCCCAGGCGACGTGAAACCTCTCGAAGAGGTCGAGCGCGACTACATCCTGGCCGTCCTGCGAGCAAATGAGGACAACAAGGTGCACGCAGCGAAGCAGCTCGGCATTGGATATGCCACGCTTCACCGGAAGTTGAAACAGTACCAGGCAGCAAGAAAACAAGGCTGACAACGTACAGGCGGTGTGAAACGCGAGGCCGCTTTACCCAGCTCTGGCCGTGCTGCGGTTGCGAGATCGAGATCTTGGCCAGGCGCACGTGGCGGCGCGGAGGATGTCGACGCCGCGCTGTCGAAGTTTGGACGCATCGATGTCGTGGTCAACAACGCCGGCTACAGCCTGCTCGGCAACTTCGAGGAGTTCACCAGAGGGCAGATCGAGCGGCTGTTCGCGACCAACTTCTTCGGCGCCACGTACGTGCTGCGCGCAGCGCTCCCCGTCCTGCGTCGTCAGCGCTCTGGGCACGTCTTCAACGTCTCGTCCGCCGCGGGAGTCCTCGGTTTCAAGCACTGCACTGCGTACGCAGCGACGAAGTTCGCCCTCGAGGGCCTGTCGCTGTCGCTCGCGCAAGAGGTGGAGCAGTTCGGCATCAAGGTCACCCTGGTCAAGCCCGGATTCTTCCGCACCGATCTCCTCGCGCCCCAGTCAGCCGCCTGGAATGAGCTGACCATCGACGACTACGGTCCCGCTGGGGCGGCGAAGACCACGTGGGAGGCCTACCACCACAAGCAGTCAGGAGATCCGGCGAAGCTGGCCAACGCCCTCCTCGAACTCGCCGCGATGGATGCTCCGCCGAAGCAGTTCCCCGCCGGGATGTCCTGGGGATGTTCACGCAAACCCTGGAGGCATGACTGAATGAGTTCCAGGCACACTCTGACTGTCCAGGTCGACGGACGGCGCGTTCTGAGACGTGGCTGCGGCCGCACCATCGAACGAACGAAGTAGCCAGCCGCACCTCGCTGGAGGCCGGGGCACACGTGGCAGCAAGTGACCGCCAAGGGTAGAGCATCTGCTGCGCGAAGCCTGTCCTGAGCTCGTCGAAGGGGCCTGCGCCCTCCGATCGCGGGGAACCGGCTGCGCATGCTCGAGGACGGCAAGGTGGAGCGGCGCCTGAGCCACCAGATGCACGACGGGACGAGGGCGATCGCGTTCACGCCGGGGAGAGAGCCAGCTCCTGCGCAGGCTTGCGGCGATCGTGCCCCCGCGGAAGTTCCACTCGATCAGGTACTTCGGTGTCTTCGCCCCGCGGGCGGAGCGCACTGGAGCTACCTGGCGGCCTGGTCGCACGCGCGCAGGCAGGGTGGCGAGCAAAGCGCACGCGCGTTCATCGGCGAGCTGTTTGCGCACGTGCCAGTCCTCGACTCGGGGGCGCGCGGGTCCACCATGACGTTTGCCGAGCGCGACATGGGCGATGTCCTGATCGCGTGGGAGAGCGAAGCGCGTCTCCTCAGCGAGAAGGTCGGCGGGGGGCGCTTCGAGATCGTGGTCCCGCCCGACAGCATCCTCACCGCGCCTCAAGTCGCGCTCGTCGAGAGCAACGTGGACAAGCACGGAACCCGCGCGGTCGCTCAGGCCTACCTCGAGCACCTCTTCACCCGCGAAGCCCAGGCGATCGCCGAGCGCCACTTCTATCGCCCGACGACGAGGCCCGCCGCCATCGGCCTGCCTCCGTGGGAGCTCGATACGGTCGAGGGTGCGTTCGAAGGATGGAACGCGGCACAGCAGGCCCATTTCGCCGAAGGGGCGCTGTTCGACCAGCTGTCCATTGCCGCCGGTCGATAGCCACCACCCGAGGAGCGGCTCGTTTCCAGCGGCGCCTACGATTCGAAAGTCGCCAACGGCTGCTCCGGTATAGTCCCGCGCATGTCCCTCGGCCTTCGCATCCTCATCGGGCTTTTGGGGTTGGCCGTCGGTCTGGCCGTCTGGCTTCCCGCGGTCCACCTCCCCTTCCATTGGCTTGCGCCAGCCTCCGAGTACCAGGGCGACGGGGTCCCTCCACGCGCGCGCAAGCTCGCCGCGCGGCACCTGCGCCTGTGGGCCGACCCGACGTCGCGCGCCCGCGAGCTCGACCGGATGCGCGCCAGCAACGCCGAGTGGGACTTCATGGGCCGCAGCTTCCTGGCCTGGTCGCTCGCCAACATGGCCCTGCGCGATCCGTCCACCAGGGCCGACGCGCTGGCGGTCATCGACCGGATCCTCGAGGAGACGCTGCGGCTGGAGAAGGAGCGCGGCCCCGAGTTCTTCCTGATGCCCTACGCCAAGCGCGCGCCGTTCGTGATGCAGCCCACGCGCAGCCAGTTCCTCGACGGCGAGATCGCCCTGATGCTCGCCATGCGCCGCGCGGTCGAGGAGAAGGCCGAGTACAAGGCGCTGCTGGCCGAGCGCGTGAACTGGATGGTCGCTCGCATGGAGCGCAGCCCGGTCCTCAGCGCCGAGAGCTACCCCGACGAGTGCTGGACCTTCTGCAACACGGTGGCGCTCGCGGCGATTCGCATGAGCGACCACCTGGATGGCACCGACACCTCGGCGCTGCTCAGGGACTGGGTCGAGACCGCCAAGGCGAAGCTCGTGCACCCCGGGACCGGGCTGCTCGTCTCCAGCTACAAGGTCGACGGCACGCACTTGGACGGCCCGGAGGGCTCGTCGATCTGGATGGCCGCCCACGCGCTACAGCTCGTCGACCCCGACTTCGCCCGCGACCAGTACCAGCGGGCGCGCAAGGAGCTGGGCGTGACGATGGCTGGCTTCGGCTACTCGCGCGAGTGGCCGGCTTCGTGGAATGG